>JBDSCV010000302.1:0-1802 GCA_039920905.1 Pyrinomonadaceae bacterium | reverse complement strand
AATCGTTATCGCGTAATTTTTGCCGCAGAATGGGAGCGAGTCGGGCAACGAAATCAGCATTTTCCGCCGTTCGATACGCCGCCTCGTTAAAACCGCCCGGAACTGTGTGTGCCGCATCGACGTCAAGATACACTTGAGCGAGAAAGTCGATCGGGTAGGTCGAACGCGTCGATTCAAGCAAATATGCGGCGACCAGAACGTCGTCCTTAACCGACTCAGGCCTGATGCCCATGCTGAGCAGCGGTCCGAAGTTTCGCTTTTCGTCATACGCAGATTTTTCGAGAAATCCATTCGTAAGAATATCCTTGAGCGGGCCATTGGCCGCCACGATGCCGCCATCAAAATTTTCGAGATCGATGTAAAACCCCTCGCCGTTGCCGAGGCCGATACCAATGCCGAGCGGTGGTTCTTTGCCAAAACAGCTCGCCTTTTCATTACAGTTCGCGTCGTTAACGTGATAGCTCCAACGGTCAATCTCAAAGAGCCGTCGAACTAATTTGTCGAGTCCGTCGCGGTTTTTTATAATTGAATATTTTGTCTCGACTGCTATGTTCGAGGCCTGAGACGGCTGTGTGTCGAATAAGCCTCCAGCCGATTCCGGCCCACTAAACAATGGCGTTGCTCCTGGAGTAGCTCCGGCAAATTCATTGGTCAAATTCTTAAACTCAAGCTCGCGGAAAAGGTCATAAGCTAGTTTACGGTCGGGTTCACAGTGCTTGAGGGCGTCGAGGTCAAGCGAGACCGGAACTTCGCAGTGGATGGTCGCGAGTTCGAGCGATTGTTTGATGATGGCCTGATTATTTTGGAGGCTTTCGCGTTGGGTTTTGTGCGTGATCTTATCGGCATTCTCTATGGCATTTAGAGCCGACCCCCATTCGAGCACAAGTTTTAGAGCACCAACCGCACCGATGCCCGGTGCTCCGGGGATGTTGTCAACCGCATCGCCCATCAAACCGAGCAGATCAATGATCTTATCCGGCGGCAGCCCAAATTTGTTTTTGACCCACACCTCATCGCACCATTCGACGGCAGGAACCGGCACCTTGCGTTTAACATTTGTTGAATTGTTGCGCATCGCGATGATGTGCGGATCGCGGACAAGCTGGCAGAGATCTTTGTCATTAGAGACGATGACGGCCTGCATGTCCTTTTTCCTTATTTCCTGGGCGAGAGTGCCGATCACGTCATCCGCCTCAAAGCCGTCGTATTTCACGATCGGAATGCAAAACGCATCGCAGACACGGACGATGAAAGGAATTTGAGCAGCCAAATCGTCAGGCATCTCAGCTCGATTTGCCTTGTATGCCGCGAAAGAGTCGTGACGAAATGTCGGGGCCGATGTGTCGAAAACCGCCGCGATATACTCCGGTTTTTCATCATTTATTAGCTTGCGGAGCATATTTGTAAACACAAAAACCGCCTGCGTGACCTGCCCCTTGCTATTGCGCAACGGCTCCTGCTTCATACCCATCGGGGCGAAGAATGCGCGGTAGATATGCGACATCGCGTCGATCAGAAATACTCTTTTCATCGTGGATTTACCTTAATATAAAGGCACCGTGAGATACAAGCGGGAATAAAAAGAACCCACCATCATTCACTCTCGGTTCTGTCGCTTTGACACAAAAATAACCGTGCGATATTCTTTACGTTCGCCTTTCGACGGGCGAAATGGTGTGTCCGGTTCGTCTAGGGGTTAGGACACCGCCCTTTCACGGCGGCAACACGGGTTCAAATCCCGTACCGGATACCATCTTTAAGCGCAAGTTTTGCATCAAAGTATTTAGACCAATTCGCTCGCG
>JBDSCV010000301.1:0-6768 GCA_039920905.1 Pyrinomonadaceae bacterium | reverse complement strand
GAATACGAAGAATACCTGGCCGCCAGTGCATAATTCACAATGCACAATACAGAATCTTCCGATATTGTGCATTCTGCATTGTGCATTAAACTAAATGAGATATATACCAAATTCGCCCGAAGAGCGTGACGAAATGCTCGCAAGTGTCGGGCTTACGACCGCCAAGGAACTTTTCCGTTCGATTCCCGAAGACGTTCAACTAAACCGGCCGCTAAAGATAACGGAACCGCTTGCCGAAAGCGAGGTCATAGCCGCGATGGAGGCGATGGCCGCGAAGAATACAGCGGCAACAAAACCGTCGTTTCTCGGAGCCGGCGTTTATTCGCACTTTTCACCGACGATCGTCGATCATCTGATACAGCGCAGCGAGTTTTTTACATCATACACGCCGTATCAACCCGAGATTTCGCAAGGCACACTCCAATATATCTTTGAGTTTCAAACACTTATCTGCCAGTTGACCGGAATGGAGGTCGCAAACGCCTCTATGTACGACGGCTCGACCGCGATGGCCGAAGCGTATCTGATGGCACAACGCGTAACGCGCCGTGAAAAGATCGTCGTCGCGACAAGCGTCCACCCCGAATACCGTGAGGTCGCCCAGACCTACACACAGCACGGAGCCGCGGAGATCGTTTCGGTCCCGTTCGACGAACCGACCGGCCGCGTTGCTGATCTTTCCGCTCTCGATGATAAAACGGCGGCCTTGGTCGTCCAATCACCGAATTTCTTTGGCTGTGTTGAGGATCTAAAGGCACTCGCCGACGCGGCTCACGCGGTCGGAGCTTTGTTTGTTGTAGTCGTGACCGAAGCGATCTCGCTTGGTTTGCTAAAATCGCCTGGAGCCTGTGGAGCCGACATCGTCGTCGGCGAAGGCCAGTCATTCGGAATCCCGATGGGATTCGGCGGGCCGCATGTCGGACTTTTCGCAACGCAGGAAAAATTTGTTCGCAACATGCCCGGACGCCTGTGCGGCGTGGCCTACGACAAGAATGGCAATCGCGGATTCGTTCTGACCCTTTCGACCCGCGAACAGCACATCCGCCGCGAAAAAGCGACTTCGAACATATGCACAAACCAAGGCCTCATCGCCCTAGCCGCGACCATTTATATGGAAACGATGGGTAAGAAAGGCTTGCAGGAAGTGGCGATGCAAAACGCTCAAAAGGCCGCATACGCGGCAAAACAGATCGCTGCGATCGATGGATACGACATCGCATTCTCGGCACCGGTATTTAACGAATTTGTCGTGAGTTCGTCGCGACTGGCTGATGAAATCTTGTCAAAGCTAAGAACCAAAGATGGAATCATCGGCGGACTGGCATTATCGAAATACTATTCGGACAGGCCGAACGAATTTTTGGTGTGCGTCACCGAGACCAATACCAAAGCGCAGATCGACGGGCTCGTGAGATCTCTAAGCGAATAGAGGTAATAATGTTATTCGGATACGGCCCAGGAGAAATTCTCTTATGTATCGGCCCATTGTTTTTGGTCATTTTTATTGTCGGTGTTGTCTTGCTGTTAAATAACCGTTCGGCAAATTCGAAAGAAACTGGCAAAGATGGCAAACAGGACCTGGATTTATGAGCATTAAGAAAGTTACACAGCACCCGACGCAAAACGAAGCGTTAATATTTGAGCGTTCACAAGGTGGTCGTGTCGGTTATCGTTTGCCAAAACTCGACGTTCCGGTTACTGACGATATTTTGCCCGTTGAGTTTAGACGTGACGATGATCTCGAAGGCGTTCCTGAAGTTTCCGAAGTCGATGTCGTCCGGCATTTTACTCGGATATCGACATGGAATTATTCGATCGATCTCGGAATGTATCCGCTCGGTTCGTGCACGATGAAATACAACTCGCGGCTCAATGAAAAGGTGGCGCGGATCAACGGGTTTGCCGGTTTGCATCCGCTGGCGCCTGAGGAAGAGTCGCAGGGTGCTCTGGAATTGATCTGGCGTTTGCAAAACGATTTATGTGAGATCACGGGTTTGCCCGGAATTTCGCTCCAGCCGGCCGCCGGTGCACAGGGCGAAATGACGGGCGTTATGCTGATACGGGCATTTCTCGATCAGCGTGACGGCGAAGCTTCTAAAGATCGCCGTGTGATGCTGATCCCCGATTCGGCACACGGAACAAATCCCGCTTCTGCCGCGATGTCAGGCTTCACGGTCAAAACTGTTCGTTCGACATCGGAAGGTTTGACCGATATGGGCCACCTTCACGAACTTTGCGACGTAGGCCACATTGCCGGGCTAATGCTGACAAATCCGAATACGGTAGGAATTTTCGAAACCAATATCAAAGAGATTTGCTCGATCATCCATGCCGCCGGCGGCCTCGTTTATATGGACGGGGCGAATATGAATGCCCTCGTCGGCATCGCACGTCCGGGCGATATGGGCGTGGATGTCATCCATCTCAACCTACACAAGACATTTTCGACCCCGCATGGCGGTGGTGGCCCCGGCTGCGGGCCATGTCTGTGCTCGGCTGAGCTTGCTCCGTTTCTACCGACGCCTCGTATCGAACGCGTGTCAGAACCGGGAGCGCCTTCCTCAGATGGGACTGGGTTCCGATACACGCTTAATTACGACCATCCCCAAAGTATCGGCCGTGTAAAGGCTTTTTATGGCAACTTCGGAATGATGGTCCGTGCATTGTCATACATCTATACACACGGCGCGGAAGGCCTCAAAGAAGCTACCGAAGCTGCTGTTCTCAACGCACGTTATGTTTCGCACGAGCTCGAGAAAAAATACGACAAACCGTTCGAATCAGACTGTATGCACGAGGCAATCTTCTCGCATAAAAACCAGTCAAAGCGGGGTGTTGTTACGCTCGACATTGCCAAGCGTCTGATCGATTACGGCTTTCATCCCATGACGGTTTACTTCCCTCTAGTTGTCGAAGGCGCGATGCTCATCGAACCGACCGAATCCGTCGGCCGCGCCGATCTCGACGCTTTTATCGAAGCAATGATCGACATTGATCGCGAAGCTCAGGAAAATCCGCAGCTCGTAATCGACGCACCTCATTCGACTCGCATCGGTCGCCTTGACGAAGCGACCGCCGCCCGCAAACCGGTGCTGCGGTGGCGCGAAAATATGGATTCGGCGGCAACGGATGCGTAAGAACTTGATTAGATGACAACAATAGGAATCCCTAAAGAAATACATCCTGGCGAAAAGCGTGTCGCCGCCACCCCGCAGACCATTATCCGTCTGCGAAAACTTGGTTTTGCGGTTCAGGTTGAGTCGCACGCAGGCCACGGGATCAATTGCATAGACGGTGAATATCGTGAGGCCGGAGCGACAATTATTGATGACACGAAAGAGCTTTGGGCGACATCGGATGTGATCCTAAAGGTTCGTCCGCCCGAGAAAAATACTGAGCTTGGCCTCCACGAGGCTGACTTGATGAAAGAGGGCGGATGGCTGATCGGATTTATGTGGCCCGCACAAAATCGCGAACTTCTTGACCGCCTTGCCGCCAGAAAAGCGACGGTTTACGGGATGGATTGCATTCCACGCATCACTCGCGCCCAGAAAATGGACACGCTCTCGGCGATGGCGAATATTGCCGGTTACCGGGCGATCATCGAGGCCGCTAATAATTTCCCCAGATTTTTTGGTGGCCAGATAACTGCCGCCGGGCGTATCGATCCGGCAAAGGTTATGGTCATCGGTGCCGGCGTTGCCGGACTGTCGGCAATTGGTGCGGCTCGATCCCTTGGAGCGATCGTCAAGGCGTTTGACCCGCGTTCGGCCACAAAAGATCAGGTCGCGTCGATGGGGGCTGAGTTTCTCGAACTAGATGTCAAAGAAGAAGGCGAAGGCAAAGGCGGCTATGCCAAGGAGATGTCAGACTCATTTCTAAAGGCCGAGATGGCGCTCTTTGCCGCACAGGCGATGGTCGTCGATATCATCGTCACGACCGCGCTGATCCCCGGCAAACCAGCACCAAAATTGATCACGCAAGGTATGGTCGAATCGATGAAACCCGGTTCAGTGATCGTCGATCTCGCCTCCGAACAAGGCGGCAACTGTGCCTTGACCGACCCCGGCAAGATCGTTCATCACAAAGGCGTCACTATCATAGGCTACACGGACATGCCTTCGCGAATGGCGAGTATGTCGAGCCAGCTTTACGGTTCGACGATTGTCGCCCTGCTCGGCGATTTGATGAATGAAGAGGAAGGTTTACACGTCAATCTCGACGACGAGGTCATTCGAGGTGCGATCGTCCTGCACGAAGGCAAAATGATGTGGCCCGCACCTGCTCCGCCGACTCCGGCTGCACCACCTGAACCTGGCGTTCCGACAAAAAGCTCGGCGAGCCGCTTGTCAGAACCGGGAGCGATAGCGACTGGGTCAAAACATGGGGCAGAAGACACCGGCATTAGCCCCGTAATGCTGGCGGTTATCGGCGTTGTTCTGATCGGGTTGGGATGGGTCGCTCCGGCTTCGGTGTTGTCACATTTTACGGTGTTTATGCTCGCGGTCTTTGTCGGTTTTCAGGTCGTCTGGAACGTCAAACCGGCTCTGCACACCCCCCTAATGAGCGTCACCAACGCCATCAGCGGAATTATCCTTGTCGGCGGAATGCTCCAACTCGCGGGCACGAATCTGAATCTGACAACGATCCTCGGCGCCATCGCAGTCCTCATCGCCGCGATCAACATCGCGGGCGGATTTCTAGTGACGAATAGGATGCTGGCGATGTTTAGAAAGTAATGGAATTGGTGAGGTCTAGTTCAATGTTCAGTGAAGTTTGGTTGATGACGTTCTGAGGGTTCGGCTGTGTGGTCGATTACTGAGAGAGAAAGCAATGAAACGCTATCTAATTGTGATCTTAACCGTAGGCGTTTTGGTACTAGCCAATTTTGTATCTGTTGCGGCACAAAAACCAAAAGGCCATCCTCCTAAGAAAACGGTAGACACGCGCCTCCAAGCACTACCGAATCGCCAATTCAACCATCGTTTTACGATCGACTTTAGCTACGACAAATTTACTGATCGAACAAAGGTTCAGATGCGGCTCCCAGTGAATGCTGTGGAATCCGTCCACTTTGCTTACTTCTTTAAGGGCGAGAAGCTGAAAGTTGCCCCGACGGACGTTATTTTCATGTTCTTTAAGGACAAAGAAAGAGAGTTTCTTTTTCCTGTTACGGATTTCGTTATTTTGACGGAACGAGATCGTATGCGGGTCAAGATGGTTGAGGCCAAAGACTTGGAGATCGAAGGCAAGAACCCGTATACAGCTAAACTTGATTACCCGACTTTTCTAAAGATGGCCAACGCGAAAACGCTCGACGTTAAGATTGGCGATTTTGAGATCTCATTCGACAATGAATCGATGGAGGCTCTCAAAGATTTCGCCAGTCGCACGAGTCCGACGTACCGCGAGACGAAAACAGAGAAAGAAACTAAAGCGTTAGACAATAGTGTCCAGAAGGAAGCAGCCCGGCTTCGGAGAATGAGTGCCGAAACAAAAACCGCAATTCGAGAAGTCCTCGTAGCTGCTAAGTCATCAATGACAATCTGCCTCGGTACATATGACGATGCCGCCAAGCAAACGGCGACCGCATATGCGTCTCAAATCTGGATAGAGAATAAGGCTGCATTTACAGGCGATATCGCCGACTTAATGGATCAAGTAATGAAGACGTTGGTGAGGTCGGATATTCTGCGAAGCGTGAAAAACGGCACTATAGACGCACGGCAGTTTAATACTCAGGAAATTGTCAATGAATACCAGCTGGCAAAGATTCCAGCAGGTCAGAGACCAAAAGCCATCCTGGATGTAGGCGACACATATTTAGATATGGTCTTGCGTATTGCACGCGGGGCCGAAATCATTGATTGAATCTTGGCCGGAGGGGCGGTAGCAACAATCTGAATGCAACAAAGTCTTATAACAGTAGCCTACATTGCCGCGAGTGCTTTGTTTATTTTGAGCCTTGGCGGGTTGTCGCAGAAATTGAAGCAAAGATGACTTATACTTTGGAATATGGATTACAGAAAATACATTACGATTGAACCAAACAAACGCGGCGGCAAGCCTTGTGTTCGCGGGTTGCGGATCACGGTTTACGAAGTGCTTGAATATCTTGCTTCGGAGATGACCGAGGAAGAGATTTTGTCGGATTTCCCTGATCTCACGGCGGATGATTTAAAGGCCTGTATCGCCTTTGCCGCTGACCGCGAACGGCGATTGATGGACGTACCTGTTGCCGCGTGAAACTGTTATTCGACGAAAATTTGTCGCATAAGCTAGCTGAGAGATTGGCTTACCTTTTTCCCGGCTCGGATCACGTGCGAAACATCGGCATGGAATCGGCTGATGACCCGGATGTTTGGGAATTGGCCGTGTCGAATGAATTCGTAATCGTATCGAAAGACGCCGATATGCATGATCGAAGCCTTTTGTTTGGATTTCCGCCGAAGGTCATTTGGATACGACTCGGAAATTGTTCTACGAATGATGTGGAGAATATCGTTCGCCGTGAAATTAACAAGATAAATACATTTTTGGACGACGAATACGCGTCGTTTCTTGCCCTTTCGTAACAATGAAAGACAGCCTTATAACAATCGCCTACATCGCCGCGAGTGCTTTGTTTATTTTGAGCCTTGGCGGCCTGTCGCGGCAGGAGACGGCGCGGCGGGGGAATTTGTACGGCATTATCGGAATGGTGCTCGCGCTCGCGGCGACGGCGGCGAAGATGCAATCGACGGGCTGGACGATGTTTGCGGCGGTGCT
>JBDSCV010000300.1:0-5074 GCA_039920905.1 Pyrinomonadaceae bacterium | reverse complement strand
GGGGAAGTCGGCGTCAGGATCGCGTCGCATTTCTCAAAGGCTAGCTTATAGTCGCGTTTTACGAGCGCCCGGACTTTCTGAGCCTTGGCGTAATACGCGTCGTAATAACCGCTCGACAGCACATAAGTGCCGAGCATAATACGGCGTTTGACCTCGGCCCCAAAACCCTCTTCACGGGTTTTGAAATACATCTTTCGCAGTTCGTCAGCCTCTTCGGCCCTAAAACCGTATCGGACGCCGTCAAAACGCGCGAGATTTGAAGAAGCCTCCGCCGTCGCGATGATGTAGTAAACGGCAATGCCGTATTTAGCGTAGGGAAGCTCGACATCTACGATATTTGCACCGAGTGAGCGGAAGTTGTCGATCGCCGCGTCAACTTTTTCTTTCACGTCATCCTCGATGCCTTCGCCAAACAATTCACGCGGAACGCCGACGGTTTTGCCAGTGATGTCGGCGTCGAGATTGGCCGCATAATCCGGAACGGGAACATCTGCCGAAGTTGAATCGAGCGGATCGCGTCCGGCGATCACACCGAGAACGTCTGCCACTTCACGCGAAGTCTGGCCAAAAATCCCGATATTATCGAGCGATGAAGAAAATGCCACCAGCCCGTAACGCGAGATGCGTCCGTATGTAGGTTTGAACCCGACGATGCCGCAGAGCGAGGCGGGTTGTCGAACTGAACCGCCGGTTTCACTGCCGAGAGCCGCCCGAACAACCCCCGAAGCAACAGCCACCGCCGATCCGCCTGAACTGCCGCCGGGAACCCGCGTCACATCCCACGGATTCCTGACCGCGCCAAATGCTGACGTCTCATTCGACGAGCCCATCGCAAACTCGTCCATATTCGTCTTGCCGATGAGAATCGCCCCGGCTTCGTTCAAACGCTTGATCGCCGTCGCGTCATATTGGGCTTTGTAATGGTGCAAAATATGCGAGCCGCACGATGTACGCATGCCTTTTGTGCAGATGTTGTCTTTGATTGCGATAGCAAGGCCACCCAGCCGGGATTCAGCGCGTGTATCGAGTTCTGATGCACGGGCGAGCGCGTGTTCGCTCTCGATCGAGAGGAACGAATTTAGCTGCGGATTGAGTTTCTCGGCATCGCCAAGGACTTTATTAATATCTGAAAGAATCGACACGATCTATCAATTGGAAACTTTATTTATCAGCCATTTATCGCCAACCTTTATGGTCTCGACATGAACTTCTTTCTGTTCGCTCTTCGTATCATCACGCCATAGAAGTAGGATTTGCAGCGCAGCCCTGTCATCCGCATCCGATTTACATTCGCCGACTCGAAACGCTTTCGGGTAGTTGTCGGTCGCCGTGAAATAGTCCCTGGCCGTCTCGTTGGCGCCCGAAAGGGATCCGATTAATTCGCTACTCAAAAAATCTTGCCGAGCCTTTAAATTATCCGGCGACGGATGCATATCATTTCCAAAATGATACGAGTAAAACCGCTTTACGGTGTCACGGGCCGCGGTGCATTGCGGCTTCTCGAGATTTGGAACGCTGCAAGCACTAATGAAAAATGCAGAGTGAAGAATGCAAAATAGAACCAGAAAATTGTGCACTGTGCATTTTACGTTCTGCATTGATTACAACACCTTTGGCACCTGAAAATGTCCGGCAATAGCCGACGGCGCTTGATCGAGGGCAGCTTTTTGTCCGAGCGAGGGCTGTGGGACATCTTCGCGGATGGTCAGCGTCGCTTCACCTTCCGCTGTAAGGCCGCCCAGCATTGGTTCAATATCGCCTGTGTCGATCTCGTCCAATTGCTTGACATATTTAACGATATCGGCCATCTGCGGCGCGTAAAGCTCGACCTCGGCGTCCGAGATCTCGAGATGGGCTAATTTTGCTACTTGTCTAACGTCCATGATGTAAGTTCGAAGTTCAAGGTTCAAGGTTCGAAGTTTGCTTTGTAAGGTAGCTTGCGGCGGTACTGAGAAACTGCTTACGTAGATGCTCATCTGCTATGGCGTTTGCGGCATTCGCTAATGATGGTGAGACCTCGTCGATGTCAGGGACTATGTTGCCGGCCTTCTTACTTTCCCGGGCTGTTTCCGCAGCCGCTGCGTCGATGCGAAATTCGATATATCTCACGGATCCCTGCCCGAGCGAGCCGTTGATCTTGACGAGCATCTGCGGGCTAAGATCCTCTAAATGCCGCTGCCAGATTTTATCCTGCACAGCTACGACCAAACGGTTTTCAAAGAATTCGAGCGGTGCGGTCCGCTCCCGCAGCAGATCGCCCACGCATCTTCCCCAAGCGGCGAAGACAACTGCCTCGTCAATATCTGTATTTGGCCCGAGGCCGCTCAACACCGATGGAATTGCACCAAAAAGCTGTTCCATTTGTCATTTACCGCCAATCAACTATCATTTTAGACGAGATGATCGAACTTCCAAAATTGATACTTGCTTCCGGCAGCCCGCGACGCTCTGAGATACTCGCATCGGTCGGATGGAAATTTACAAAACACGTTGCCGACATTGATGAATCGGAGCACGACGGCGAATTGCCGGACGATTACGTTATCCGTCTTGCTTGTGAAAAAGCCCAGGCGGTGGCGTCGAGCCATCCGGACGAGATCGTTTTAGGTGCCGACACGACCGTTGTGATAGAAGGCCAAAACATCGGCAAACCGCTTGATCTCGATGATGCGCGGCGAATGCTGCGGATGCTTTCCGGTAAGTGGCACGAAGTGTTGACCGGTATCGCGGTGGTTAAAAACGCTGAAACGCGATCCGCGATCCAGCGAACCCGCGTGAAATTTGCGTCCCTGTCGGGTGATGAGATCAGTTTTCTGGCCGACCGTGGCGACCCGCTTGATAAGGCCGGTGGTTATGCCGTACAGGCGCAGGCAGCACTATTTATCGAAGGAATCGAGGGGGATTATTGGAATGTCGTGGGGCTGCCGGTCAGGCTGGTTTACGAATTATTAATAAGAAAGCCCGGCGGTTAAGCCGGGCCGAAAGTTTATAAAAGTCTGTCGATCACCTTCGACATCGGCACAGTGACGTCATATTTCGCGTCGGTCGTGATGCCGCCGAACTGCTCTCCGGCTAAGTTCCCGCTTTTGTCGAGAATGACAAAAGTCGGAACCTGATCAACCTTAAATTTCTTGAGTGTGGTCGCTCCGTCCGGGTCGAGCAGAAAAGGTACATTCAGCTTATTTGTCGAAGCGAATTTACGCATGGCTTCAATACTCGCGTAGTTTTTTGACTTCGGATTTGCCGAGTCGGTTGCTACAAAATATACAACGACATTTTTGCCGGCATATTTCTTTGCGATCGCATTGGTAAATTCAGCTTGTTTGCCCGAAAGCGGCAGCCAGCTTGCACCGATCGCCAGAACCACAACCTTGCCGGTCTGTCCCTCGACATTGACCCGCGCGCCGTGCAGCGATGTCAGATTGACCTGCGCCAAAGCGGCGAAAGTGAACAAAAGCGTAATAGTAAGAATTCCGATGAAACCTTTTAGTGTTTTCATACATTTATGAAATGCTCCCGCGAGCCATTTCAGTTAATTTAGATGCAGGTTTGAGACCAAATTACTGCTTTCTATTGAGGATAACATTATCAATGAGCCGTATGCTGCCCATAAAAACGGCGATAACGATCAGAGTCTCTTCATCTCCAATCTTTTCAATGGGATGCAGCGAATCTCGATCCACGACCGCGACATAATCGAGACGCGTAAGCGGCTCGTTTTCGATGCGATCTTTTACAATTTGTGTTAGGTTAGACGCATTTCGTTCGCCTTTTTTGAACGCCAGCTTGGCTTCGCGTAAAGCCTCGATGATGACGACGGCTTTTCCACGCCCTTCGGGCGACAGCAGCGAGTTTCGCGAAGACATCGCAAGACCCGATTCTTCACGAACGGTCGGAACAACGACGATCTCGGTCTCAAATCCAAGATCGTTCGTCAGACGTTTGATCACAGCAACTTGCTGTGCGTCTTTCTGGCCGAGATACGCCCGGTCGGGCCGCACAGTGTTAAAAAGGATCGTCACGACAGTGGCCACGCCGCGAAAATGTCCATGCCGCGATTCGCCTTCGAGTGAATCGGTCAAACCCTCGACATTTACGTAGGTCGAGAAACCGTCGGGATAGATCTCAAGCTGTTCCGGGGCGAAAACGTAATCGACCCCGCAATCAGCCAACACGGCGGCGTCGACGGTCAGATCGCGCGGATATTTATCAAGATCGGAGCGGTCGTTAAACTGTTTGGGATTAACAAATATCGAAACAATGACAACATCATTACCGGCCCGTGCCTCGCGAACAAGCGTCAAATGCCCTTCGTGCAAAGCACCCATCGTGGGCACAAACCCGACAGTTTTAGCCTCCCGCCTCAGTTTGCGCGAGATCGAGAACATTCTCTGTCGGCGGTTGATGATCTCCATTATTCGCCTCTAGCCTCGTCTTCTGGCATAGGAAAATCTGTTTGAATGATCGCCGCTATCTGACCGGTAAGCAGTGCCGCTTGATTTGTTGCAGTTTCCCAAACGGTGTCCCAATCAAGCTCGTAGTACACATGCACGGCATGATTTCTGAATCCTTTTATGGACTTCCAGTTTATGGAGGGATATCGTTCTTTTGTAGAGTCAGAAATGCGGGAGATCGATTCTCCAATGACGGTCAGTTTTTGAATAACGGCACTCTTGAGCAGTTCGTTCTCCATGAAATGCTCACGCGATATATCTTGAAGAAACTGAGCGATGTATTCAGTCGCCTCCAGAATATCATCAAAATACAGCCCCTCATCCCGCATAGACATCTTTAGCTTCCGAGAGTACCCGATGCCGAATGCGCCTTTTTAAACCTGCTTTCGGCACAAGATCAACGCCTTTACCCAGGAGATCCTCCAATTCCAGTTTCACGTTCGCAAACTCAATGAGTCCGATCCTCACATTGGGTAGAAACTCGACTAAAAAATCATAATCGCTTTCAATACGATTGTCCCCACGGGCTCGCGAGCCGAATAAACTCAGCTCACGAATCTTATTCTTTTTACAAAGCTCTATAATCTTCGCTTTTGTTTTCTCTGAAAACTGCATCACGT
>JBDSCV010000299.1:0-16507 GCA_039920905.1 Pyrinomonadaceae bacterium | reverse complement strand
GCCCGAATTGCGGCGGCCCGCTGACCCTGACCGCTCCGGACAAAGCGAAGCGTGTGACGTGCCCGAACTGCGACTCGCTTCTCGACGTAAATCAAGGAAATCTCAGCTACTTCAAATCACTCACACCCCCCGCAAATGCACCCGAATTTGTCGCCCCGATTGGAGCCGAAGGCACGTTCCCCGGCGATGTAAAATTCAAGATCATCGGAGCGGTTGTCCGCAGCGTAACAATGGATGGCATCCAGTATTTTTGGCACGAATATCTGCTCTATAACCCGATGATCGGGTTTCGCTGGCTGGTTCATTCCGATAATCATTGGAATTTTGTCGAGTCGATAAATGCTGCCGATGTCGGGCAGGATAGTGTTTTCACATCGGGAAGCACTGTTGATTACAACGGGCAAAAATTCAAGATATTTCAGGACGCTCCGGCAACCGTCGAATACGTCAAAGGGGAATTCTACTGGCGCGTTGAACAGGGCGAGACGGTTCGCGCGGTCGATTACGTCGCCGCTCCGACGATACTCGCACAGGAAGTATACGAGAACGAGATCAACTGGTCGGTCGGCACGTACATGACCAACGACGAGGTTGAGAAGGCGTTTGGCATCACCGGACTTCCAAGTCCGTGGGGCGTCGGGCCCAATCAGCCATTCACCGGGCAGTTTTACTACACCTGGGGAGCCTTGCCGCTGCTTGCGCTTCTTGTTGTCGCTGTCATTATGATTCCCCTGAGTGGGATCACTAAAACGGTCCTCAATCAGGAGATCGGGCTTCCTCCGATGATCAATGCAACGACAGCTCAGGCCGTTTTCAGCCAGCCATTTGATATAAAAGGGAACAGCAATGTGCGTATAACGGCAGGTGCGCACGTAGATAATTCATGGGCCGATCTTGACGTCGATCTAGTCAACGACCAAAGTCAGGAGGTCGAGTCGGTAAATGTTCCCATAGAATATTACAGCGGCAGCGACAGCGACGGTGCGTGGACCGAGGGCGGCAAATCGACCGACGCGACGCTTTCGTCTCTGCCCGCTGGAAAATACACTCTGCGCGTTGAAGGAACATGGCAGAACTGGCAGGCGCAAATGCCGGTCTCGGTAAAAGTAGAGCAGGGAGTAAATCGCGGAGTCAATTTCTGCTGTGCGGTGGTCTTGCTCTTCATAGTGCCGGTTTTGGGGCTTTTTAGAAAATTCTCGTTCGAATCGGGCCGTTGGAAAGACAGTATGTTCACATCAAGCGGTTCGGCGAACTTAGGGGATTCGGACGATTAGGGTGCAAAATTATGTTAAAAAAACTCTATATGGTTTTTGGCGTTGGCGTTCTGGCGTTTTATTCGTTGTCATCGTGGTTTGGATGGGAGCTGGCTAATTCCGGCAGCCATTCGCGTTTGGGAGTGCCGTTCTTTTATTCAGGATTTCGTGGAGGAAAATAATGTTGAATCTTGCATCTATCACCCCGACAATTGGGATGATCGTCAAACTTGATGAGATCTGGAACGTGATCGAGACGACCGTAATTTTTGTCGCGATCGGGCTGATCGTCTTTGCGTTAGCGTTCGTGATCGTCGTTCTCGTTGCGCCGTTTTCGGTCAAAAAAGAGATCGAGGAAGATCAAAATACGAGTCTCGCGATCATTATTGGCGCCGTAATTATCGGCGTAGCGATGATAATCTCGGCGGCCATTCAGGGAAACTAATTAACTAAAAACGAAAAGTGGAAAATGGAAAATGACGGAGGTTGTATCCATTTTCCGTTTTCCGTTATCCATTTTCCGTTTTTATGAAACGCGCTCCGCTACTTTTCTTAAACGTCTTTGTCATCGCCACGTGCGGGCTTATTTATGAGCTTCTCGCCGGAACTCTATCAAGCTACGTCCTCGGCGATTCGATCACACAATTTTCGATAATAATCGGCATTTACCTCTTCGCGATGGGAGTTGGGTCGTATCTGTCGCGGTTTATCGACAAACACGTGGCGGAGAAATTTGTAGAGATCGAACTGGCTGTCGCGGTCGTGGGTGGGTTTTCAGCACCGCTGTTGTTTCTGACATTTGCCCATCTTTCGTATTTCAGCATCGTTCTCTACGGGATTGTTTTTATCATCGGAACCCTCGTCGGGCTTGAGATCCCGCTCTTAATGCGGATATTAAAGGATGAACTCGACTTCAAAGACCTCGTTTCCCGCGTGTTAGCGTTTGATTACATCGGCGCTCTGGTCGCCTCGCTCCTGTTCCCGATATTTCTAGTTCCAAGGCTTGGCCTCAACCGGACATCGCTTCTTTTTGGCATGTTCAACGCCGCTGTCGGAATTTGGGGAACGTGGCTTCTATTGCCTCTCATCAAGCGAAACGTAACGCTGATGCGTGTCAAAGGATTTGTGATCCTGGTGCTGCTGGTTATCGCCTTTATCAAAGCCGACCGCCTGACGACGCTGGCCGAGGACGCTCTGTTTGTCGATAACATCATCTATGCCAAAAGCTCGTCCTATCAACGCATCGTCGTAACAAAGGGAAAGACAGGCTACGCACTCTTTCTCAACGGCAATCTGCAATTCAATTCGTTTGATGAATATCGCTACCACGAAGCGCTCGTGCATCCGGCATTTGCATCCTTTCAAGGTGACGCAAAAAGAGTATTGGTCCTCGGCGGCGGTGACGGCCTGGCTCTCCGAGAGATCGAAAAATATCCGGCGGTCGAGTTTATTCACCTTGTTGATCTCGACCCGGATATGACCAAGCTCTCGGCCGCCGTTCCCGCTCTCGGTGAACTAAATAAGCACTCATTCGACGACCCGCGGGTCCATGTCACAAACGCCGATGCATTTGTCTGGATCGACAATGAAAAAACCGAGCCCTTTGACATCGTCATCGTCGATTTCCCCGACCCCAATAATTTCGCTCTCGGAAAACTCTACACGACGCGCTTTTACAATCTACTCAAATCAAAACTAAAACCAGACTCGTCGGTGGTGATACAGACCACATCACCACTTGTCGCCCGCAAATCGTTTTGGTGCATCGTAAACACCCTTGAATCAGTCGGGTTCACCGTCAAGCCATATCAGACAACCGTCCCGAGCTTTGGCGTTTGGGGGTATACTCTTGCAAAATTGCAGCCATTCGAAACCCCAGCAAAACCCATACCCGGCCTCGAACTCCATTTTTTGACCGAAAACTCATTGGCGTCGATGTTCGAATTTGGAGGGGACACTTCCAGACCGGTTGACGAAATCGAAATAAACCGTTTGGATAATCAGGCATTGGTCAGATACTACGAGGCTGAATGGCGGCGATTTGAGCAATGATGAACCTTACCCGCCGCGAACTGATAACTATATTTCTCGGGGCGCCGCTTGCCATGATCGCCTGCGAGTCTGACGAGTCGCGCGTTATTCCTGACGGCGAGATAGTTGGACAGAACGTAGATCTTGGACACATTCTAAGAGAGAACCGCAGTTTTGAGGTTCCGTCAGATAAGTGGGAAACGAGAAAAATCGCTATCATTGGCGGCGGCGTGGCGGGGCTGACGGCGGCTTGGAAATTCAAAAAAGAGAACTTTCATGATTTTATTCTGCTCGAACTTGAGAAAGAGATCGGCGGGACGGCGCGCAGTGGTCAGGGTGATCCGGTCTCGTATCCGTGGGGAGCGCATTATCTACCGGTTCCGTTTCAGGAAAATACTGAGCTGATCTGGCTTCTTGATGAAATGTCGCTGCTCGAGGGCCACGATGCTCAGGGCGAAGTTGTTGTCAAAGAGGAGTTCCTATGCCGCGAGCCGGAGGAGCGGGTTTTTTACAAAGGGCGCTGGTATGAGGGTTTGTATCTTGGCGTTGGGGCTAGCGAAGAGGATAAAAGGCAGTTTGCGGAATTCCAGAAACAGATCGACGGTTGGGTGAATTGGCGTGATGCATCTGGAAAACGTGCGTTTGTTGTACCGATGGCAAATTGTTCGACAGACGCGGAGGTAACATCGCTCGACAAAATTTCGTTTGGAGATTGGCTGCGGCAAAAAGGGTTTACGTCAGAGCGGCTACTTTGGTATTGCGATTACGCGACGCGGGATGATTACGGGCTAAAGGCCGATCAGGCTTCGGCGTGGGTCGGATTGTTTTACTTTTGCTCGCGTGTTCGCAAGAGCGGCGTCGAGTCTCAGCCGTTTATTACTTTCCCAGAAGGGAACGGGCAGTTTGTAGATCATTTTTTTGAAAGGGTAAAGGAGAATGTCCGAAAGTCGCAGATCGTGGTTTCGGTCGCGCCGACGGACAAAGGGGTTGATGTGGTCTGTCTAGATGGCAGTGAGCTCCGCGGCATTCATTGCGAGAAAGCGATCTTTGCATCGCCGATGTTTACGGCGCCGTATATCATTCGCGGGTTTCGAGAAGACATGCCGTTTGCGGCGGGAGAATTTCAGCACAACGCCTGGTTTGTCGCCAACCTATTTCTAAAAGACCGGCCAAAGCCGCGATTTGGAAAGGACTTTCCGCTCTCATGGGATAACGTACTTTACGAAAGTCCGTCGCTCGGTTATGTGACCGCGACGCACCAAAAGGGCATCGACTACGGCCCGACGATCCTGACTTATTACTACCCGATGTGTGCCGAGCCGAATGGCCGGACGACATTATTCAATTACGACTGGAAACAGCTTGCCGATATTTGCCTGACAGACCTCGCCCGCGCTCATCCCGATATTTACAAACTCACTTCAAAAATTGACATTATGCGCTGGGGCCACGCGATGATCTCGCCACGGCCAGATTTTATCTGGAGCGGCGTCCGGGAAAAGGCAATGAAACCATACCGCAACATCCACTTCGCCCACACCGACCTTAGCGGCATCGCACTTTTCGAAGAAGCGTTTTATCATGGATTGCGGGCGGCTAAAGAACTTTTAACCGCCGAGATGCTGAGACGCTGAGACGAAATGCAAGAGTTAGATATCCAGAATTCAAGCAACAATTCCTGTCTCTTTGCGTCTCCGCGTCTCGGCGGTTCAAATCTTTGGTTGTTCTCTCGTGAGATTGATCTGACGGTCTTTCTGGGAAGCGCCGTTTTGTCGCTGTTGCTCATCGCGGTTGGATGGCAGCAGGGTGTTTTGAATGGTGATTCTCCGGAATGGACGTGGGTTTCGGCAGTGCTGTTTATTGATGTGGCGCACGTCTGGTCAACAAGTTTTCGGGTTTATTTTGATAAGGCAGAATTTAAGCGGCGGCTATGGCTATATCTGCTCGTACCCCTTTTCGGATACGCGATCGGCGTGGCCTTGTATTCCGAGGGCGAGCTTGTTTTTTGGAAAGCCCTCGCAGCGGTAGCTGTTTTTCATTTTGTCAGGCAGCAGTATGGTTGGGTCGCTCTTTACCGTAGAAAACTGAACGAAACTTCAAATTCGACGTGGTGGATCGACGCAGTAGCAATATATCTTGCGTCGGTTTATCCGTTGGCGTTTTGGATGACGCGGCTGCCGAGAAATTTCGAGTGGTTTGTGCAGAACGACTTTGTTTCGCTGCCGCTGGTTGTTGAAACTGCCTTATTTCCGGTTTATGTCGCTGCCCTGACGACATATTTCGCCAAATCGATCTATCTCTATTTTAGTGACGGCTTCCTGAACATCGGCAAAGACATCGTCGTTGCGACGACCGCGATCTGCTGGTATGTCGGCATCGTTTATTTCAATTCAGACTACGCATTTACGGTGACAAACGTCATCATCCACGGTGTGCCGTATTTTGCTTTGATATATGTTTATGCAAAGTTTCGGAAGGCAACGAGCGGTCGGATCTATAAAACGCTGTCATCACATTGGCTCGTATTTCTTGCGACGCTATGGGTGCTTGCATACTTTGAAGAACTGTTCTGGCACCGAGGCGTATGGCATGAGAAGCAATGGCTATTTGGCGGTGATTGGGATTGGGGAAATTTAAGGATGTACCTTGTGCCGCTCCTCGCACTGCCGCAACTGACGCATTATGTGCTGGATGGATTTCTCTGGCGTCAGAAGAGCAACCCGGATTTCAGGCTGTTCTAGACCTATTCACGCTAGAGCCACAGATAACGCCGAGTGATTACCAAGTCTTGGTCCGTGTTCTCTGTGGCTCCGTGGTGAATTGTATTAAATAATACGTCCCGATCGAACAATGGTAATCGGAGCCGGAGCCGTCATTGGCCTCGGCATTGGCGGGCTGATAAGTCGCATTTGATCCGGTGTCGGCGGCAAACCATCTTCGCCGTCCGTTTTGAACATAAAACCGTTGTCTTTTGATGCCTCCGGTGTAACCGGGATCGTTTGCCGTTTGCCGTCACGTACGACGGTTAACGTTACATCGCCCTGTTTCTTTCCGTTGATCGCACAGATCAAGTCAAAATCGCCTTTGACAGCTTTACCGTCAATGTCCACTATGATGTCGCCTGCTTTCAAACCGGACTTTGCTCCCGGTGAATTTTCACGCACTTCGCTGATCATCACACCACTATCGACACCAAAATGTTCGGCCAATTGCTTGCCGAGAGGGGTTACGCCGATGCCGATCTGACGGCCCTCGCCGACACGCCAGACAAAGGTTTGGCCATCGCCCTTTGGAAAATTTTTCATTTCGGGCAGGTCTCTTAACTTGAGCAACTCTTTGTAACCATTAAGATCACGCATTGGAGCAGGGGTTGAGAAATTAAAATTACCGCCTTCAAATTTTGACATAGGGCGTTTGCCGATAGTTGCACTGATCTCCTGCTCACTGCCGCCGCGGGCGATCGTCAGCTTCACCTGATGATCGGGTGCGACCTCCGAGACAAGACGGGTTAATTTGCGCGTGCTTGTGATCTCTTCGCCGGTGAAACGAACGATCACATCACCGTTCTGAATTCCGGACACTGCGGCCGGTGAATTCTCCAACACTTTTTCAACCGCGACGCCGCGAACGTCTCTCAGGCCGAACTTGGCGAAATTATCTTTATTCACCTCCTGCGTCTGGACGCCGAGATATCCGCCGTCGCCGTCAAAAGCGAATGCAAAAGACTGAACAGCCTTTTCCTTTTTAGCCTCGGGTGTTTGCCCAAAAACCAAAGTGAACGCCGATGTCACGATCAAAACCGAAATAAATGATCTATTGAACATAAAACCTCCAAATTGCATGAAATTAGGTACAAAAAGAATTGTCTTTAGGCGTTTTACGCCGGATATTAATTTTGTTGCAGGGAGGTGATGAAAAGGTTGCTTAGCCGCGAGACAAGTTTGCTAGCCGCCCGGCAGCGGCTTCGAGCGTTTCGTCTTTTTTACAGAAACAGAATCGCACCATCTGCGAGCCGAGCGAAGCATCGTGATAAAACGAGGAACCGGGAACGACGGCGACGCCGATCTCACGGATGAGGTGTTTTGTGAATTCGATGTCGTTGGCGAAGCCAAATGCTGAGATATCGCACATTACATAATAAGCGCCGTCGGGAAAGTCGCATTTGAATCCGGCGTTTTGAAGAAGAGGAACGATGAAATCGCGCTTCTTTTGATATTCGCGTTGGAGTTCGTCGTAATAGCTTGGCGGCAGAGTCAGGGCATAAGCACCGGCGTGTTGAAGCGGGTTTGCGGCGCCGACCGTTAAAAAATCATGCACTTTGCGGATCGCCGATGTGATATCCGGCGGCCCAATGCAGTAGCCGACACGCCAACCGGTCACCGAGTACGTTTTTGAAAGTGAGTTAACAACAACCGTCCGCTCACGCATGCCTTCGATATTTGCCATGCAGATATGCTCGGGCCTAGGAGCCAATTGACCAACGGTATCTGTTACTTCATAAAGAATGTGCTCGTAAATCTCATCTGTAAAACAGAGTGCGTCAAATTCTTTGCAAAGACTGGCGATAAACTCGAACTCATCGTGAGTAAAAACTTTTCCAGTCGGATTATTGGGATTACAGATGATTATCGCTTTTGTTTTCTCGTTAAAGGCGGCACGCAGTTCGTCGCGGTCGAAAACGAAGCCATTCTCCGTTCGATAGAGCGGAACATGTCGTGGCGTTGCGCCAGCCAGGATCGCGTCGGGCGCGTAATTCTCATAGAAAGGCTCAAAAACAACGACCTCCTCGCCCTCGTCAACCGTTGCCATCATCGCCGCGATCATTCCCTCGGTCGAGCCGCAGGTGACCGTGATCTCGGTTTCCGGATCAATGTCCATACCAAGAAACCATTTGGTTTTTGCCGCGATCGCATCGCGAAAACCTTTCACGCCCCATGTGATCGCATACTGATTATGATCGGCCGCGATCGCCTCCATCGCCTTTTGCTTAATATCTTCAGGAGCAGCAAAATCCGGAAAACCCTGACCGAGGTTGACCGCACCGTACTTCATCGCCTCGCGCGTCATCTCGCGGATGACGGATTCGGTAAAGCTGGCGGCTTTGCAGGAGATTCGGTTTTTAATTTGGCTGCGGTCAGTCGCGAATTTGGTCATTCTCCACCTCTGGGTGCTTTTCTAACCAAAGCACGTCAATCTGATCTTTTGGCCGACCAGTGGATCGTTTGTTTATGAGCAGTTCAACTTTGCCAATAGTCGGTATCTTAAGTTCCCCAAACACGGCAATCTTTCGGTTCGGCCAAGAACCTTCAAACTCAACCCCGTCGATCTTGTTCATTATGTCGATTCGATTCGGAGGCATTCCGATCTGAAACACCATTCCCGAAGTTATAAGGTCTCTCTTCTCAAGGTCGAAAGCGGGTGCTCCAAATTGTTTCAAAGCGCGCCAGACCCTGTCTGCATTTTCGTCCGAAATTCGAATCCAAAAATCAATATCGCCGGTAGTACGCACATAGCCATGGAAGGCCATGGCAACAGCACCAACGATCATGAATTCAACGTTTTCTTCTAAAAACGCGGACAACATGTCGATGAAGTTCTTGTTCAGAATCTTTTCCACTTTTGAGCGCCCAAACATTTTGCGATAACTCCATTAGCATTTGGAACCGTTCAGCGGGAGTAGTAAAGTGCAGGACGTCGCCCGCATCTTCCTGCACAGACATCTTCATAACTTTCACCGGGATTTTACCTCGATCCATACTCATATTTTACCACGAATCATTCATAACCATCTGGGTTTTTCTGATGCCAGGCCCAGGCACTTATGATAATTTTTTTCAGTTCGGCATGTTGCGGATTCCATCCTAGAATCTCATGAGCCTTCGCGGCATTTGCGACCAAAACGGAGGGATCGCCGGCCCGTCGTGGGGCGATCTGCGCATTAATTGGCAAACCGGTGACGCGGCGGGCGGCTTCGACGACATCGTTTACCGAATAGCCGCTGCCATTGCCGAGATTGATAAACTCAGAGGGGTTTCCGGCACGCAGGTGATCTAGCGCGAGTAGATGTGCCGACGAGAGGTCGGAAATGTGAATGTAATCGCGAATCGCGGTCCCGTCCGGCGTCGGATAATCATCACCATAGATCGAGACAAATGGAATTCTGCCTTGCGCGGCAAAGAGAACAAGCGGTATCAGGTGTGTTTCGGGGTCGTGATGTTCACCGCATTTTCCGGCTGCCCCGCAGGCATTGAAATACCGTAGGGCGACGAATTTCAGGCCGTAGGCTTTGTCGTACGTTTCGAGAGCACGTTCGACGATAAATTTTGACCACCCATAAGGATTGGTGGGCCACTGCGGATGTTTTTCGTCAATCGGGGTGTATTGCGGCTCGCCATAAGTTGAACATGTCGATGAAAAGACAAATTTCTTTACGTTATTTTCCATCAAAACTTCGAGCAGACTTAGCGTCTGAACCACATTATTTTCAAAATATTTTTGCGGATCTTCGACAGATTCACCGACGTAAGCATAGGCCGAAAAATGCATACAAGCGGTGATGTCATTCTCGGCGAGAATTTTACGGATCAGGGCCTTGTCGCCGATATTTCCTGCGTAAAAAGGAATACTGTCATCTATCGCAGCACGATGCCCGTAAACAAGATTGTCGATCACCACGACAGTTTCGTTTCTGTTTTGCAAATCTTCGACTGCGGCGCCGCCGATATAGCCCGCTCCGCCTGTTACAAGGATCGCCATGATTCGTTATTTCTCCAAGGGGGCCCAACACCAGAGCAAGAATCTGGGTTTTAATAGGTAAATTCTAGGGTATATTATCATAAACCCACCGGTGTTCTTTACCTCTTGATTCGAGGCAAACCAGTGAGAGCTTTCTACATCAAACACTTCGTCAACAATAGACAAGAAAATAGGTTGTTTAGAGTTGAAATGTGCGTTAAACTTAGAAATTACGTCTCGCGTTTGAGGTTATCTTAATGAAACTAAATATTTTGTTTGCCGTCATTATTTCTTTTGTTGTGTTTGGTGCGGGTTACTCACAGATTGCACTCCTTGATGCATCACAGGCTAAGGGTTATTTGCTAGGTCCCGGCGACGAGATATCTGGCAGAGTGCTTGGCGAAGGACAGTTTGATTTTATAGCGACCGTAAATGAGGACGGCAAAATCGAAGTGCCGTTTTTTGACAAGCCAATTGTTGCAAAGTGCAAAACGGAACGCGAGCTCCGGATCGAAGTTAGTAATCTTTTGAGCAAATATCTTAAAAGCCCTCAGCTCAGCCTACGCGTTACGCAGAGAAATAGCCGCCCGCCCGCCACCATTTACGGAGAGGTTCTTAGACCGGGACCGGTTGTCATGCTGCGAAAGGCAACTCTTGTAGAGCTTTTGGCTTTTTCCGGCGGCGTTACGGAACAAGCAGGTGGAATGATTCAGGTCTTTCGCACCCAGCCGCCCCTATGTACTGAAGATACAGAGGACAGCAATTGGGTAGCTATGGGTGGTGACCCGGCAGATGTTCCAAATAGGATGTATAGCCTTGCCAGCGTAAGACTGGGAAAGGAGGAGGCAAATCCGATCATCTATCCCGGTGACATAGTCGTTGTTCAAAAAGCCTCACCTGTTTACATCACCGGCGAAGTAGTTGCTCCGCAGGGGCTCTTTCTTAAAGAGGGCGGCCTGTCACTTACCGAAGCCATCGCCAAAATTGGCGGCGTTAACCGTCAGGCTAAGACAAAAGATATAAAGATTTACCGGTTGAGATCTAATTCTAAGGAACGCGAGATCCTGACGGCGAATTATGACCTTATCAAAAAAGGCAAGCAGAAAGACTTAATACTTGAGCCTTACGATATTGTTGAGGTTGATAAGTCCAAAAAAGGTATAGGTCAGATTATGTTGGAAATGGTCGCCGGTTCCGCCAGAACCGCTTTGGGTGGTGTGACCAACGGTATTTCAACCCGAGTTCTTTACTGATAATTGAGCTAGTCGGAGTAGATAGCGTCGATAATTGATTTGTATTTCTCATTGACCACACGCCGCTTTACCTTTAGTGTGGGAGTCAGTTCTCCGTTCTCGACGGTTAGTTCATGCACTAATAGAGCAAATCTCTTTACCTTTTCAAATTGTGAAAGGCTCTGCGTCATTGCCTCGATCTGACGGGTAAAGAGGTCGAGAATTCGCGGATTGATGCAAAATTCCGCAGCTGTCGTAAGATCGAGAGCTTTGAGCTTCGCGTAAGATTCAAGCATTTCAAAATTCGGCACTATCAACGCCGCAGCAAATTTCCGCTCGTTTCCAACCAGGACCGCCTGGTTTACAAAACGCGACGACCTTAACATCTGTTCGATCGGCGACGGAGCAATATATTTACCGCCAGAAGTTTTGAATAACTCCTTTTTTCTATCCGTTATACGCAAAAAACCGTTTACGTCTATGTCGCCTATATCTCCGGTTCTAAGCCAGCCATCTTCGGTAAACGCGTCCTTTGTTGCCTCGTCCTTGTGATAATAACCGGACATCACGCCGGGACCCATGACTTCGATCTCCCCATCCATGGCGATTCGAACTTTCACATTTCGTATTGGCTTACCGACAGTGCCGACGCGGAATGCGCCCGGGTTATTAGACGAGATCACGGGTGAGGTTTCTGTGAGGCCGTATCCCTGCATTATTCCGATGCCCGCTCCGGTAAAAATGAGGTAAATCTCATCAGGGAGAGCCGCGCCACCCGTAATACAAAACCGGAGGCGGCCGCCAAAAAAATCGCGCAGTTTTGAGAAGACGATCTTGTCCGCTACGCCGTGTTTTGCGACCAGAGCGATCGGGATCGACTGGCCGTTTTCATTTAACATGGCATATTCTTTAGCGACTTCAATCGCCCAGTCAAATATTATCTCGTTAACACGGCCAGACTGAGCGGCCTTGAGACGGGCTCGTTCGAAAACTTTTTCAAAGATCCTCGGCACGCCGATAAAAATCGTGGGACGCACTTCTTTCAGATTCTCCGGCACCTTTTCAATTGATTCGGCAAAATGCACACACATTCCGTAACGAATATAGACATACATTCCGGTTCTCTCGAAAACATGTGAGAGCGGCAAAACCGAAAGCGAAATGTCCCGTCCCTCAAAACCGTATTTTTCGCTAGCATCGACTACATTTGAGATCAGGTTGGAATGGCTGAGCATTACGCCCTTTGGTTCACCGGTTGTTCCGCTTGTGTAGATCAGGGTGGCGATGTCAGACGACACAATTGGGCGTCGCAATTGTTCGGTCAAACCGGGAATTTCCGCCTTGAGCTTCGCCCCCGCGGCCTCTACTTGCTCAAAAGATAGGACCCGTTCATCGTTTATGGCGTCAGCATCGAACAAAATAAATTTTTCCAGCGACCTGCAATCCTTTATCGCGGTACGTACTCGCTCGTATGCGTCGGGGTCCTGTAGGAATAGCACCCGAGCCTCCGAATCATCAATGATGTATTGCACAGAACTAGGAGAAAGCGTCGTATAAATGGGAACGTCTATGACGCCCGCGAACTGACAGCCAGCGTCGGTCAACGTCCATTCGGGTGAATTTGCCGCAAGTATGGCTACCCGGTCGCCTTTTCTTAGACCCAGGGAATACAACCCAAGCGCTATGTTTTCCGCCCGTAAAACCATCTCGGCGGAAGATATATTTTTCCATTCGCCGTCTTTTTTATAATTGAGAGCGTCGGGCAGGTTGAATTCGGCGACCGATCTCAAGAAAAGATCCGCTAGAGTGTATGGCTCGGCGGCAAGGAGGGGCTGCTGCCGAGTAAATTCGCTGATGGTTGGCTTTGCCGGAGCTTCGATCATTTTGACAAAACGCCTCCGAAGAATATCTTCAAAACTTCCCCCGCCATCGGAACGAGCGGGTAAGATTTGTTGGAAAGAACCCAGTTCGTAACCATTTCATCGAGGCTGCCATACAGGATCTTTGCTGCAACGATGGGCTTGATATCAGTGCGAAAATCACCAGAAATTTGACCTCTCTCGATCGTCTCGCGAATTATATCCAGATACTCGCCAAAACCAGCTGCCGAAAACTCCTGCATGAATTTTGTTGAGCCACGGAGCTCTACCTGACAGACGATTGCAAGATCGCGGTCGGCGCCTAGTTTTTCGAGATGGAGTTCGGCGATCTTTGTCAGTTTTGCTTTAGGACCATCGATGAGAGCAAGTTCCTTCTTTCCCTCGGCAATAAATTCAGCCATCGCGCGGTCGAAGATCGAGTGAAGTATTTCGTCTTTGCTCTTGAAATAAAGGTAAACCGTTCCGTCGGCAATCCCTGCCTCACCCGCAATGTCCGAAACCTTGGAATTGAAATATCCTTTTCCCGCGAACACTTTAATAGCTGCGCGGATAATAGCTTCTCGTTTATCGCTGACTGCGGCTCTTGCGATTGAACCGTTTCGTAGTGGCTTCGACATGATGTGATGATGAATGAAGCATCATTCATTAGGCCTATAGGCTATAACAAATGCGAAGGGGAATCAAGAAAAAACCATTAATAGCGGTTTCCGGTCAGAACTACGGGAAAAAAGAGTGGCGGAGAGGACAGGGCTCGAACCTGCAAGCGATCACTCGCGGTAGTTTTCAAGACTACTGCCTTACCAATTAGGCTACCTCTCCGCACATTGGTAGGTGAATTCAAAATATAACCGATAGAAAAATCTTAGACAACTCGACACCGGTCGGAATTTGCAAAACAGTCATAACTCATTTTCAGTTAAAAAACGATTTACGTGCCGGGTTTTTCTAGCGTCATCTATCTGGTAACGAGTTTGGTGATGGCGGCGTCGAGTGGGGCTGTCTTGTCATAGCCGCTTGACCTGTATTGAACGAGGCCTTCCTGATCGATAACAAAAAACGACGGAAAGCCCATGTTGATATTGCCAACTTTGTCCCGGTCGGCATATTGCAACACGACACCAAAACTGTTTGGCAAAATCTGAAACTTGTAAGGATTGCCTTTCAAATACCCGGCGATCTTGTCTTCGTTTTCCATTGTGAGAGCAAGGAAGACCACTTTATTCCGATCGTAATGCTCGATGAACCGATTCAACTTTGGCAGTTCGCGGTGGCAGATCTCGCATCTTGTCGACCAGAATGTCACAACAATCACTGATCCGCGCAGATCGTTGAGATCGTATGACGTTCCGTCCATTGACGTTCCCGAGAAAACAGGCGCCGTCGATCCGACCTTAAGACGGGTTTGAGCAGCCGTGGAAAGAGTCAGAATAATTGTAAAAAATGCGAATAAAAGAAATTGTTTCATTGATGGTCGCTGAGATTGGAGATTGTTTAAAGATGTTCAACCCATCTCTTTAAACAAATTGATAATACATGCAAAGTTCAGATTTCACAATCAATATTTCCCTAATTTCAGGCGGCGAACATGAATGAAAAATAACATGCTAGAATTTTTAGATGCAGTTAGAATCACTCGAGGCTATTAGTTTTCGCAATTTGCAGGGTGCGATAGCATTTAATGAGGGCCTGAACGTGCTTGTCGGCGAAAATGGACATGGGAAAACCAATTGGCTCGAGGCGATAGCAGTGCTGGCGTCAACGCGTTCATTCAGGACGGCGCGACTGCAGGACGCGGTCAATTTTGAGAGCGAAACAGCTATGATCCGCGGCAATGTACGAGAGTCGCCCGAGATCGTGCGTCAACTACAGGTCATTATTGCCGGAAACACCAAAGCCGTATGGGTAAACGAGAATAAGGAGACGGTTCATCGGTATCTGGGCCAACTCCATGCGGTTGTTTTCAATTCGGACGAATTAGAGATCGTTCGCGGGCTGCCGGACGCGCGCCGCCGATTTTTGGACGCCGGAATTGTTTCGCTCCATCCACCTTTTGTCCAGGTTTTTGCCGATTACCACCGTGTGATAAGGCAGAAGAATGCGTTGCTTCAGTCGGGACGCGATGGCGACTACGGCGCGGAAAGGGTCACCGAAATGCTCGAACCGTGGAACTCTCAAGTGGCTTCGCTTGCGGCCAAAATTAACAAGGCCCGGGTTCGTTTTATCGAACGTGTCAATGAGGTACTCGAAAAAAAGCTGTTTGGCCGCGAAGAACTGTCGGTCCGATACCTCTCGTCGCTCGAGGGCAAAGGCGATCTCGCGGATTACGAAAACCTCATTACGGAACGTCTGAAGCTTCGGGTACAGGCTGAGGTTTCCGCGGGACACGCTCTCATCGGGACGCATCGCGACGATATGGAGCTGAAAGTTGACGGCCACGACATACGGAAATTCGGCTCGGCCGGGCAGCAGCGAAGCACTCTATTACTCTTACAGCTTGCCAACATATCGGTTTTCCAAGCTACTCGGGGCGAATATCCGCTCTTTCTGCTAGATGATATCGACGCCGAACTCGATTATCCTCGCATCGGCCGACTGCTCGAATTTCTCAATGGAAAAGCTCAAACATTTGTGACTACCTCGAAGGAAAGTTTTGTTGAAAAGTTTGGCTCGGCTGCCCGCGTTTTTAAGGTAGAAAACGGCTTCGCCAAATTAGTCTGAAAGCAAGATATTTATTGGCTTTCCACGCTGTGTTAATCCCTCAAAAAATGGTAAAATCATCCTTTGGTTTCTGGGGAAATTTCATATTCGCTAAACCCATTACGAACGTCGATTAAGACGTTAAAAAAGGATGAGATTTGGAAGAATAGAAGATAAGGTAAGAGGTTTTAAAATTGGCTAAAGCAAAGCAGGAATACGGGGCAGATCAGATAACGGTTTTGGAGGGACGTGACGCGGTGCGCAAGCGTCCGGCAATGTATATCGGCTCGACAAGCGAGATCGGGCTGCACCATTTAGTTTACGAGGTCGTTGATAATTCGGTCGACGAAGCGCTCGCCGGATACTGCGACACGATCGAGGTCGCGATCCATATGGATAATTCCATTACGGTCATCGATAACGGCCGCGGCATCCCGACCGACATTCACAAACAGGAGGGCCGCTCGGCCGCCGAGGTAGTGATGACGATACTTCACGCGGGCGGAAAATTCGACACTAATTCCTACAAGGTTTCAGGTGGTTTGCACGGCGTCGGCGTGTCTTGTGTGAATTTTCTGAGCGAATATTTGCGGCTTGAGATCTGGCGTGACGGCAAAACGCACGAGATGGAGTTTGAGGCTGGCATACCAGTCGCGCCACTAAAGCAGACCGGAACGAC
>JBDSCV010000298.1:0-14471 GCA_039920905.1 Pyrinomonadaceae bacterium | reverse complement strand
CAACGCGGCGGTCGAAGCCGCGATCAAGCTCGCAAATAAAGAAACGCTCGATACCAAACCTTTTATGAACGACGTGATTAAAAAGGAAATTCCGGCGATCCTTCTTGAGGTAGCAACCGTCGATAAGTCGAATCTATTGGACACCGTAATCAAGGACGGCTTCGCGAAATACGAGGATGTTTATAAAAATGTGCCGGAAAGTGACCGACCGAAAAAGCCGTAATAAGTAGATGAACGACATCGTTTTAGCCGTCGATCTCGGTGGAACAAATTTGCGAATGGCGGCCGTTGACCGTGACGGCCGCATACTTGCGCACGCCGGGACGTGTTCAAATAAAGACGGGACCCCCGCCGATCTATTGGAAGCGCTTGGCGGCCTGGCCGTCGAATGCGGATACCCGTCTGGCAAAGACAGTCGGGTGATCGGCATGGGCATCGGCGTCCCGGCCAATTTTGACAAGGACGGGGTCCTTACCCATGTGACAAATCTACCCAAATTGACAGGAATGAACCTTCGAGCCGAACTTTCGACCAGATTTGGCGTTTCGGTTGTTTTGGAAAACGATGCGACCGCCGCCGCCATCGGCGAGAATTGGCTCGGAGCTTCTAAAGAGGTAAACGATTCGATAATGCTGACGCTTGGAACCGGCGTGGGCGGCGGCATCATTATCAATAACGAACCGTATCGCGGGATCGACGGCACCGCCGGACGTCTCGGCCACATCAATGTTGAGTCCGAGGGCCACCCGTGCGGCTGCGGAAGCCGAGGCTGCATCGAACAATACGCGTCGGCAACAGCTATTGTCCGCATGGCAAACGAGGCTGGCCTCACATCACGAACCTCACTCGAAGTTTACGACGCGGCTCAAACCGGCGATCAACGCGCGCTCGCCGTGTTCAACACGATGGGCCGCTACCTCGGCATCACTCTTGGCAGCCTCGTAAACGCCCTTAACCCCGAAATGATCGTCCTCGGCGGCGGAGTCGCCGCCGGCCTCGACGCCTTCATCGGCCACGTCCAAACCGAACTAAACTTCCGAGCATTCCACGAACCCGTCGCCCGCGCCCGGATAGTCAAAGGTCAACTCACCGACAACGCCGGCCTCCTCGGCGCCGCCCGATCGGCTTTCTCCGTAAGCTGACGAAGGACAACCGCTACTATCTAATAATTCCACGATATAAGGTATCAATGGTATACATTCTGTATTTATTGCAACACCGCGGCTCTAAAATGCATCTATGACCTCATTAAGTAGGACCCATCACTTAAGTAGGATCCCATCACTATTAGCGAGACCTATCACTACCGCTACCTTTTATGAAAAAGTCATTTTTAAATCGTTCGAGTACTGCCAAATTCATTCAGCTGCTTTTACTAATTGCCGGAACCTCTAGCATATCCATGGCCGCGACCTTCACCGTCACAAAAACGGCCGATACAAACGACGGGGTCTGTGATGCCGACTGTAGCCTCCGCGAAGCAATCGCTGCTGCGAATTCAGCAGGTAGCGATGATGTCATAAACTTCGATCCGAGCACTTTCGGTGTAGCTCGAACAATCACGCTAACTGGTACGGCTCTTGCAATTAATAACAGTGGCAGCCTAACGATAAACGGAACAGGGCCTGATTTATTAACAATTTCCGGCAATAATCAAAGTCAGGTTTTTGGAACCAGCAACAACGCTATAGTCGCAATTTCAGGTTTGGCAATCACGCTTGGTAATGCCCTAGGGGGCTTCGATATGGGTGGGGGAATTGCCGTCGGGTCGGGAGGATCATTGTCACTGAACAACACGAAGATAACCAACTGTAGGGCAAGAATCGGCGGTGGTGCTATAAGCAGTTTCGGAAATTTAACTATTACAAGCTCAATTATTAGTGGAAACTTCGGGCAAGATCATGGCGGAGCTTTACGTCTCGTTGGCGTCTCTACCATAACTAACACAACGATTAGTCAAAACTCGACAGACAGCTCTATCGAAAGTGGGGGCGGCATATACACCCTTGGAGCTTCCACCACGACGACAATTGAAAATTCATCGATCGTCAATAATACTTCCGGAGGCGATGGGGGCGGTATTTCAAACAGAAATAATGGAATTTTGATAGTTAATAATTCAATCATTTCCGGAAATGCGGCCGCCGGCAATCCGGGTGGGTCGGTAAGTAATGGCGGGGGTGGTATTTACAACGCTAGCGGCAGCGTGGTTTCAGTTTCTAATTCAAGTATCAATGAAAATGTCATTGCAAGGCGCTCATCTTCGATACAAGGGGGTGGGGGAATCCATAATCGAGGAACTTTCAGCTTGGTCAATTCGACCGTCAGCTTCAATTTTGCCAATGGTTCGAGGGGCGGGGGTATTTTCAGCACTTCGGGACCCTTCACGTTGGCGAGTACGACAATTGCTAATAATTCCGCCGGATCAACCATCGATAGCCTCGGAAGCGGCGGGGGCGTTTTTAACGCCGGAATCCCGATCAATGCCCGCAATACGATTATAGCTGATAATCTTGATACGGTTAGCATTGCGCCAGATGTCCGCGGACCTGTAATGTCACAAGGCTTCAATCTTTTTGAAAATACAACGGGAATCGTTATCAGTGGCACCTCGATTGGGAATATTCTCGGCCAAGATCCGCAACTCGCACCGCTTCGTAACAACGGGGGTACGACAAATACTTTCGCTCTTCAACCGAAAAGTCCAGCGATCGATGCGGGCGATCCCAAAAACTTTCCTGCCGCTGATCAAAGGGGCGTAACTCGTCCGCAAGATGGCGACCTCGACGGGAATGCTTTGCCGGATATCGGAGCCTATGAAAGGCTGGTGACATCATTTACTGTAACAAAGGTCGCCGACACTAACGACGGCACTTGCGATGCCGACTGTTCCCTCCGAGAGGCCATTTCTGCAACTAATATAGCGACAACGCCTGACAACGTAATTCTTTTTGATTCCACCGCGTTTAATTCGCCGCAGACAATTACCCTTATCGGTTCAGAGTTAGTAGTTCAGAATAATGGCACACTGCTTATTCTTGGTCCTGGAGTTGATCGTTTGACGTTAAGTGGTAATCGTCAAGTTCGCATATTAGTGAATCTGGGCTCACTGGCGATTAAAGGTATAACTATTTCGCAGGGGCTGGCGGCAGCGGCAAACGGGAATATTTCTAACGGTGGTGGAAAAATGGTATTAGACAGTGTGGTAATTACCGAGAATGTGACAGCCTATCGCGGTGGGGGAATCGCAAACATCGGAAGTCTAATCGTTATGAACTCGGTTATTAGTAATAACGCCGCAAATGGTACGAGTTTAGGTCTGGACGGAGGGGGCGGAATTGCCAACCAAGGAAATCTTACGATTATGAATTCAAAGGTTACAGGCAATTCCGCTCGCAGCAGAGGAGGCGGAATTCGATCTGAAAACGGCGGCTCAGTTGTTATCCAAAATTCTTTGATCAGCGGAAACACGGCTTTCGAAGGGGGTGGAATCCATTATGCCAACGGAGATAGCACTAGGCCTCCGCTTCAGATAACAAATTCAACGGTCAGTGGCAATATGGCGACCCACGATGGAGGCGGCATGGCTACGATTAGCTATAGTTTGATCAGCTTAGTAAACGTAACCGTCGCCTTTAATGCTGCTAATCTGGACGGGTCCGGAACCGGCATTGGCGGCGGCATTCGCAATGATATCGGCACCCTAAACCTGCAAAACTCTCTAATTGCCCATAATATAGATAACGGTTCAGCTCCGGATTTCGCAGGTACGGTAACATCATTCGGATATAATCTTTTCGAGAATACGAGTGGCACGACGATAACAGGCAGCCCGACTGGTAATATCCTTGGCCAAGATCCGATGCTCGATCCCCGGCTCCTTCTCAATGGCGGCATGACGCCGAATCACGCTCTGAGGGTTGGGAGTCCGGCAATTGATAACGGTAGTGCCGCAAGCCCTGCATTGGTCACAGACCAGAGAGGACGGTTGCGGCCCTATGATTTCCCGTCGCTGCCGAATGCTTCTGGGGGAAATGGATCGGATATTGGGGCCTTCGAGCGCCAGGCAGTCGACGTATCGGGGCTTCCGTTCGCAACCGTCGCTGGCAGGGTCGTGACTCTTGACGGCCGAGGCATCCCAAACGCCGTTGTTTCGATCAGCGATTCGCAAAGCGTTTTGCGTTCTGTAAGGACAAGTTCATTTGGTTTTTACAGTTTTGATAATGTTGCGACGGGAGCCGCGTATACGTTTCGCATTTCGTCAAAGCTTTACCGCTTTTCTTCGCAGCTTATTCAAGTTGACTACAATCTTACAAACGTCAATTTCCTCGGCCAGGACTGATATTGTCTCCAATCCCTGCGGCGGATTTAAGTTGTTCATTTGCGATTGAACGACTTAGTCCGACACGGAGAACATGTGTGCTTGCATTAGGCGGGAAATTTCTTTATTATATTCGTTTGCTGAGATGCGCGGGATAAACGCATGAAGTGGGTTTTCGCACCCACTTTTTATTTTGCCCGTCATTGTTTGTGAAAGTTGATGGACAAGCATTTGATAGTTGAACACGTCAATCAGATCGCCGCACGGGTTGCGACAGCGGCGGGTATTGAGCTTGTTCATATTGATATTGCGGGTACAAAACGCGATCTGGTTGTCCGCATTTATATTGATAAAGAGGGCGGTGTGACAATCGAAGATTGTTCTTCGGTTTCTCGAGGCGTCGAGGATGTGCTCGACAGTGAGGATTTTATTCCGTCAAGATATGTCCTTGAGGTTTCTTCTCCGGGCATCGAGCGGGAACTTTATTCGCTGAGTGATTTTGTAAAGTTTACGGGCCATCTTACAAAGGTGAAATTGAAAACCGAGATCGACGGACAGGAAACATTTGTCGGGCCGATCACAGAGGTTGACGGCGAAAACATTTCCATCGACGACCGGACGAAAGGCATTGTGAGTTTTGATTACCCGGAAATTGATAAGGCAAATTTGAAGATCGACCTAGCAAAAGAATTTAAGGCCCGTTAGGTATTTCCTTTGCGAACTTTGTGTCTGCTCTTTGTTGCCTTTGTGATAAAGGCCTTAAGAATAATTACAAAGAGCACTAAGGGAAGACACTAAGGACACAAAAAAGAATGAAAGAAGAGACAATGAAAGAAGAGACATTATGACAGCATTATCATCCATCGGACAGAGTATAGAGGCGTTGTGCACCGAGCAGGGGCTGGACCGCGATATGATCATCGAGGCCATGAAGGATGCAGTTAAGGCCGCTGCGCGTAAACAGTTTAAGGACAAGACGGGCGACAGCGTTCAGGTCGATTGGAACAACGAAGAAGGCGCGATCGAGATCTCGGCCCAAAAAACTGTTGTCGAAACTGTCGAAGACCCGCTCAGCGAGCTTTCGCTTGTCGATGCGATCGAGTTGGCCGGCGACGAGATCGAGATCGGCGATATGCTGCTTTTGCCGCTTCCGACCGAGGAACTCGGCCGCATCGCCGCGCAGACCGCCAAGCAAATTCTGGTTCAAAAAGTCAGAGAGGCGATTCGCGAGAAAGTTTATGACGAATACATCGACCGCAAGGGCGAACTCATTAATGGCACAGTCAAACGCTTTGAGCGTGGCGATATGATCGTCGATCTTGGCAACAATCTCGAAGCGATCATCCCAAAATACGAGCAGTCGCGCGGCGAAATGTGGAATCAGGGCGAGCGAATCAGAGTCGTGATCGTCGATGTTTCTAAAGAGCAGAAAGGCCAGCAGATCAAATGCTCGCGTGCGTCGTCAGAGCTTATTAGACGGCTGTTTGAGATGGAGGTGCCGGAAATTTATGACGAGACGGTTGTCATCAAATCGGCTGTTCGCGAACCGGGCGACCGGGCAAAGATCGCGGTCACGTCAAACGAAAAGGACGTAGATCCGGTCGGGGCATGCGTCGGTATGAAGGGGTCGCGGGTGCAGGCGATCATCAAGGAAATGCGCGGCGAAAAAATCGACATTATCGAGTGGTCGGATGAGCCTTCGGTGTTTGCGGCCAACGCATTGTCACCCGCGAAGGTGTCGCAGGTTCGCATTACCGATATAAATAACCGCTTGATGGAAGTTATTGTCGGTGAAGATCAATTGAGCCTGGCCATCGGTAAGAAAGGACAGAATGTGCGGCTTGCAACACGTCTTGTCGGTTGGGAGATCAAGATAGTCAGCGAAGAACTCCTCAAGAAAGAGATCGCTAAGCAGATGGGCAAGATGATGGCTTCCGGTGAGGCGGTGCCGATCACCGCACTCGAAGGCGTGACCACGACTCAGGCAGAAACGCTGGCTGAAAAAGGCATCGCCGATGTCGAGGCACTTGCAGCCGCATCAGTTGACAATTTGGTTGATTATCTCGATGTGAGTATGGACGAGGCGGAAGCTATCCGCTCTGCCGCAAATGTTATCGTCCAGGCCCGAAACGCCGAGATCGGCGTCGAAGAACCGGTTGGAGAAGAAGTGGCAGCGGCAGAAACAGGAACAGAAGCAGCAGAAGCAGAAGCTGTGGTTCCTGCAGAGGCGGAAATCGTTGTAGCCGAAGATACGGTTGCGGACGAAGAAAAGGAAGCAACGGAAACAACACCGGAAGAAGCAATCGCGGCAGAAGAGCCATTGGTGGAAGAGACGAAAGAAGCCGAGCCCGAAGCAGTGACTGGTGCCGATGAGTCTACGAAAGCGGTGGAAGCGGTGGAAGCAAAGCCCAAAAAATCCACGAAGGCACCGGCGAAAAAGAAAACGAAGTGATTCGGCCTAGTATCATGTGTCAGCTCAAACTGAGTTTGAGTCCACACTTATAGCTTTGGACCTTTAGAGTAATTAAATATGGCGATTGGTAAGAGCATTAGAATTTACGATCTTGCACGCGAAGTAAAACAGGATACAAAGCGCGTGATGGAAGATCTGCGGCGAGAGGGCGCGGATGTTAGCGTCGCGTCTAATTCCGTCAGCTATGACATCGCTGAAAAAGTTCGCAATAAGTATTTTCCAAAAACCGAAGTCGCACCAAAACGGGCGATCAAGATCATCAAGGCGGCGGCTGTGGTAAAAGTCGCAGAAGATGTTCCGGCTGAGGTCGAGACCGCGCCTGTCGAGACAGTAACTTTGGTCGAAGCACCGCCCATCGAAAGAGCGGCAAAAACAACAGCTCCGTCAGTGGATGATGCAGAACCTGCGTCATCGCCGAACGTCAAAAAGCTCACGAAAAAACGCGTTGCCGAACCTGAGCCTGAGATCGTTGAGGCCCCGACGGTCAAGCGTGTCGCCAAACCAAAGGCCGAAGAAGCAGCGGCGGAAGTTGCGCCGGAAATCATACCCGAGCCTAAGCAAGCGGCCGTTGAAGTAACAGAAGAACCCGAAACGATCGTCGCGGACACGCCATACGAGCCGGTTGCGGGGCCTTCAGGCACAACCGTCAAGAGACTGACACTAAGCCCTGACGCTTTAAAGAAAGGCATTAAGCCCGGTGACCGGCTGGTAAACGAAGCTCCGACAAAAACCGGAAGCCTTGTTTCAACTCGCGGTGCCGATGGCCGAAGGCCCGAATTTCGCGGTACGCCGGGCGAGACAGCCGCTCCGCAGATGACCTACACGCCTCCGGCGGACAATCGCCGCCGTCCGGGCCGCTCAGGCGGGCGTAAGGGCAATGATAAGACGGGAAGATTTGCCGAGCGTGATGTCGATGCTCCGCAAAAGCGTTCGATCGAAGAACGCGTAATGGATCAGGTCGGAGCCGTCGATGGCGGTAGTCTGAAAGTCGTCCGTCTTACTGAGGGTGCGACGATCCGCGAATTTGCCGAGGCGCTGGGGATCACACCGCGTGACATCGTGCAGCTTTTGATAAAGCGAGGTATTTTTGCGACCCTCAATCAGCCCATCGGCGAGAAGATGGCCGCTGAAATGGCCCTTGATTTTGGGTTTGATGTCAGCTTTGTTCCGTTTGAGGAAATGGTCATCGAGCAGGAATTCGACGAGCTTATCGCCGCCGATGCCGATGATACAGAGTTAACCCGTGCCCCTGTAATTACGGTTATGGGCCACGTCGATCATGGTAAAACGTCGCTGCTCGATGCGATCCGGTCCGAAAATGTCGCCGACGGCGAGGCTGGCGGTATCACGCAGCACATCGGTGCATATAGCGTGATGGTGCCAAATGCCGATAATCCCGCTGAGCCGCGACGTGTCGTATTCCTTGATACGCCCGGCCACGAAGCCTTCACTATGATGCGTGCCCGCGGTGCGAAAGCCACGGACATCGTTATTCTGGTGGTTGCCGCCGACGACGGGGTGATGCCGCAGACGATCGAAGCGGTTGAGCATTCTAAGGCTGCCGGTGTGCCGATGATCGTTGCGATAAACAAGATAGATAAGCCGGGCGCCAACGTCGAAAAGGTCAAGCAGGGACTGGCCGGGCTTGGTCTGCAGCCGACAGACTGGGGCGGCGAGACTGAGATGGTCAAGGTTTCGGCCAAAAAACGCGAAAATCTGGACACTCTGTTAGAGACGGTTTTACTTCAAGCCGATATTCTCGACCTCAAGGCGAGCCCGACTCGTCGTGCGTCGGGTGTTGTTCTCGAAGCCAAATTAGATAAGGGCCGCGGCGCGGTTGCAACTGCACTCGTTCAGCAGGGAACGCTGCGGGTCGGCGATCCGTTTATCGTCGGTCAATTTTCGGGCAAGATACGTGCAATGTTCTCCGATCGCGGAGAAGCCGTTACAGTTGCCGAACCGGCAACACCAGTCGAGATACTCGGTCTGCAGGGTGTGCCGCAGGCCGGTGACACTTTCCAGGTCGTTTCGGACGTCGAACGCGCCCAGACGATAGCCGGTCAGAGGCAAATGCATGTGCGTCAGGCCGCGATGCTCAAAACCACAAAGCGTGGCATCGAATCTCTGGGACAGTCGGAGATCAAAGAATTACTGGTTCTCCTCAAGGCCGACGTTCAAGGTTCGGTTGAGGTATTAAAAGGAACGCTCGAAAAACTTTCAACTGAGAAAGTCAAGGTCCGCGTCATCCGTGCCGGTGTCGGTGCAATTGCCGAATCCGACGTGCTTCTCGCCTCAGCCACGCAGGCTGACGACCTTTCGACGGCCGTGGTGATCATCGGATTTAATGTTCGTCCTGAGGCCCGCGTTGCCGACATAGCAAAACACGAAGGTGTCGATATTCGCCTGCACTCGATCATTTATAAGGTCGAGGAAGAGATCAAGGCCGCGATGATCGGTATGCTCGATGCCATCGAGAAAGAAACTATTCTCGGAAAGGCCGTCGTTCAGGAACTCTTTAAGGTCTCAAAACTCGGCACGATTGCAGGCTGCCGCGTGACCGACGGACTTATCCGCCGTCAGGCAAAAGCCCGACTGATCCGTGACGGTGTCGTCACGTGGGAAGGTGATATCTCGACGCTCAAACGATTTAAGGACGACGTGAATGAGGTCAAAAACGGTTTTGAATGCGGTATCAGCCTCGTCAACTACAACGATCTTAAGATCGACGACGAGATCGAGGCGTTTATTATTGAGAAGTTCGCGGCGACAGAGTTGTAATACAATGTTATCGAGGTGAAGCGTTATGATTGGCACAATTCGAGAGAGAACAATAGTTAAAAATGGAGGAAGAATTGAAATTTCTTCATCGGAACTCATTGATGGCTCAGAAGTAGAAGTTTGGGTGCTTCTTACGGACGGGGTGGAAGAAATGGAGGCAACTGACTATTTATTATCTACGGAGGCTAACCGGAAGCGAATGGAAGAGGCTCTCGAGGAGTTAAAACAACCTGAGAACTTTATTCCTCTGGATATGGCGGAATATGAAAAACGTCTTAATAATGCCTAGGGCTTTCGATGAGCTAAATTACTGGGCAGCGGAGGACGGACGGATGGTTTTAAAGATCTTCGCACTCATTAATGATATTCAACGTGATGCGTTTCGCGGTCTTGGAAAGCCAGAGCCGATGCTCCACAAATATCAAGGACTTTGGTCAAGACGGATCACCCGCGAACACAGACTGGTGTATTCAGTATCAAACGATCAGATCATAATCGTGGCGTGTCGCTTTCATTACGACAAATGAGACGCCCGGAACGCCTGGGAGAAGCGCTAAAAATTGAAATATCAGAGGTTGTCGGTTTCGAACTCGACGACCCGCGGCTTGAGATGGTGACGGTTACGGAGGTCGAAGTTTCCAGCGATCTGCGGGACACCAAGGTTTATGTTCTGATCCGCGGCAGCGAGGAGGAGATAGACAAGGCATTGAAATCCCTGCGAAATGCCTCCACGTTCGTGAGACAGCAGGTGGCCATGAATTTAGACCTTCGGCACGCTCCCCACGTTCATTTTGTGCGTGATACCGCCGAAGAAAACGCCGCACGAGTCGGCGAGATCCTAGACGATCTCGATCGTAAGGGCGAAATAAAAAAGGATGATAGTGAATCGTCAATCGTAAATAGTTAATAGGTAAGAAAGTTCTTTCTATTTACGATTAACTATTCCCTTCTTAAAAAGTGTTAAGTCAAGTAGTAGAGCTAATTGAAAACAAGAGCAAGTTTGCGATAACGACGCACATTAAGCCGGATGGCGACGGCGTTGGCTCGTCGCTTGGACTTTGCTGGCTGTTGCGGTCGCTTGGGAAAACTGCCGAGGTGATAGTTCGCGGGGATGTGCCGCCCGCGTATCATAGTTTGCCGGGTGCGAACGAGATTCGTGACATTACGATTATTGACGGTGATTACGACGCGGTCTTTGTGATCGAATGTTCGGACCTGATGCGTCCCGGAATTGCCGGGCTTGAGAACGAATTCACCGTCAACATTGACCATCACGCCACCAGTGAACAATTCGGCTCAATAAATTGGATCGACTCTACCGCCTCCGCCGTCGGGGAAATGATCTACAATCTGTGTAAGGCCATAGGCGGCAAAATAACCAAAGACATCGCCGAGTGCGTCTATATGGCGCTTGTCACCGACACCGGCTCATTCCATTTCCCAAACACATCCGACAGAACGCTAAAGGTCGCGTCCGAGCTTATCAAAGCGGGCGCAAAACCGGCAAAAATCTCAGAGGCGGTTTATAATAATTACCCCTGGTCACGCATCGAGTTGATGCGGCAGGTTCTCGAAACCGTCAGGCGCGATGCTACGGGACGGATCGCCTCGATGCGACAGACGATCGAGATGCAGGAATCGTCGGGTGCGATCGACGGCGATAATAACGGATTTGTAAATATTCCGCTGGCGGCAAAAGATGTCGTTGCGGCCGTGTATATGCGTGAGATCGGACCTCGCCAATATCGCGCCAGCCTGCGTTCCAAGGGCGATATAAACGTCGCAAAAGTAGCGGAGCAGTTTGGCGGCGGCGGGCATAAGAACGCATCGGGACTGAGCATCGATGGCGATTGGGACGAAAAGGAACGCGAACTCATTGCAGCTCTTGCAATTGCGGTTGAAAAAGCCGGAGAAAACGGATCGGGACCACCTGCGTAAGTGGGCGAAAACATGCCAGAGAAACGCTACAAATGGCGTCGGGATGATTACCGCGAAAAGACCAAAGGCCTGTTAATGCTCAACACCGGTGACGGTAAGGGCAAAACGACCGCCGCGATCGGCGTGATGGTGCGTGCCGCCGGACGCGAACTGAACTGCTGCATGATCCAGTTCATGAAGGCGAAAGGCGACCGCTACGGCGAGCACGAGTCATTCGAAAAGCTAGGTATCGAGGTCCACACAATGGGCGACGGCTTTACCTGGGACACAAACGACAAAACACAGGACATCAAAACTTCCGAAGAAACCTGGGCACTCTGCGTCGAAAAAATGCGCAGCGGCGACTACGACATGCTCGTTTTCGACGAGTTGCTGTATGTCTTGAGCTACGGCTTTCTCGATATTGATGCGGTGCTAGCTGAGTTATGCTCGATTCGAGAAAAACAGCCGCATCTGCACCTGATACTTACAGGCCGCGATGTCGATAACGCGCTTGCCAAGATTATCGACGAAGCCGATCTCGTCACCGAAATGACCGAGATCAAGCATCCTTTTAACGCCGGAATTTTTGCCCAGCAAGGAATTGAGTTTTAAGTCAGAATCGGGAGCGGTAGCGACTGGGTTTCTATGAAACAAAAAGTAGAAAAACGAAAACCAAGCGGCATTGGCGACTATCTCTCGCTCGCAATAACGACCTTCGGCGTCGGTTTTATTCCGGGAGCACCTGGAACCTACGGTTCGGCGGTCGGTGTGGCTCTCTACACCGGCATCTCGTGGGTCGAAACTAACGGAGCCGTACATGGCGTGTCCCTGGGCATACCTATTGAAAAGATCAATGCGATTCATTGGGCCGTTAACGCCATTCTGCTGACAATATTCTGCATTGTCGGGATCATGGCATCGACACGTTCGGTTCCTCTCCTCGGCAGAAACGACCCGTCCGAAGCAGTCGTGGACGAGGTGATGGGGCAATTCGTAACGTTCCTGTTTATACCGTTTGGCCTCCCGTGGCCTTTCATAGCAGCCGGTTTTCTCCTTTTCCGCTTGTTCGATATTTGGAAGCCGTACCCGATACGCAATCTCGAGATTTTGCCCGGCGGTCTTGGGATCTGTTCGGATGACATCGTTGCAGGGGTTTACGCGGGGATTTGTCTGGCGGTCGGGTACGCAGTTTATCTTTCGTTATGATTTACCACGTCATGCCCGGCGATGCGGTCGCCGGGGAATTCCGCAAAACCGGTATCGCCGGCGATGTGATCGTCTGCCGCGAATGCCTGCTCGTCGGCGATGTTGACGCCGAAACGCTGCCCGAATTTTGGGAAAAGCGGGCGAGATTCATTTTGTCCGATTACGGCGAAGACGAAATCGTCTATCACGAAACTGTCGCCGACGAGATGGCAAAACTGGCTGATCTGGATGCAGATGCCGAGGTTAATCTCTGGTTCGAATACGAGCTGCTTTGCAGCGTGAATATGTGGTTTTGCCTGTGGCTGCTGGCCGAGACGGAGGCGACAGTTTATCGCGTAGAGCCTATTGTCCGAACGAACGCTGATATCTGGAAAGGTTTCGGCAAACTCGACACCGCCGATCTTCAAAAATGCTTTGATGCCCGAAAAAAGCATTCCGCCGATGACGTCAAACTTGGTGCAAATCTCTGGCACGCATACCGGCGGGGGGATCATTCGAGACTCCGTACGCTCGCCACCACCGATTCGACGGCTTTCCCGCATCTCAAAGAAGTAGTCGAGGCCGAGATCGAAAAAGATACCAAGCCAAAACAAGTCATTGACGAGATCACGAACGAAGGGATAACTGAATTCACGGATGTTTTCGCAGAATTCACGCTTCGGGCCGGTGTTTACGGTTTTGGCGATACTCAAGTCGAACGGTTATTGGAGACTGATTGATCAATATCGACGGACTTTTCTTCGTGAACGGGCAGCATGATCTCAGTTTCTTTTTGAAGTATCCAGCCTTTTCGCCAAAAATAAATCAGCAGCACAATGGTTAAGAGGGCCATCGCTCCGAGCGTCATCCAATATCCATTCGCACTCTTCAATTCCGGCATATTCTCGAAATTCATCCCGTAAATTCCGGCTATTAAACTTAGAGGCAAAATTATCGCCGAGAGTACCGCGAGCGTTTTCATAACGTCGTTTGTTTTGTTTGCAACGACGGCAAAGTGTATGTCGAAAAGGCCACCGACGAGGTCGCGATAGTTTTCGGCAAGATCGGTGATCCGCAAGAGATGGTCGTGAACATCACGAAAAAACGGCAAAATACTCTCTGGGACCTGCGGAAATTCGCCGTGCGACATTCGATAGAGAACTTCTAACTGTCTCGCCGAGATCCGTTTGAGGCGAGCGACGCTGCGGCGAAGATCCATGATCTCTTCGAGGATCACGTTGTTGCTCGTCTTCATCCCGAACACGCGCTCCTCCAGCGTGGTGATACACTCGTCAAATTCATCGACAAGCGGCATATACAGATCGACCAGCCGGTCCAGGATCTGATGAAGCAGATAGGCCGACCCGCGACCGATCGCAAACGTACTGCTGCGAATCTGTTCTTTCACCGTCCTAATACTTAGAAACCGCTCGACGTGAAACGTGACGACAAAATTCTTGCCCAAATATCCGTCGAGTTCCTTAGTCACGAAATTTGACGGGTTTGTTTCCTCAGGCTTTACACCGTGAACAATGAAATAGATATAATCCGGAAAACCCTCGATTTTTGGCTGATTTCGCGTTTCGAGACAATCCTCTATCGTCAGATGGTGAAACTTAAAGACGTTAGCAAGAATGTCCTTAGCCAACACAACATCCTCATCCACATCTCCGCAAAAATCGACCCAGACGACATTCGTCTCGTCCGCCAAAAGCTCAGGCAGCTCGTCACGCGAAAAACCTTCTTCAACCGCATCAGCCCCTTTTCTGTAAACAAAGATTTCCATTCCGATAT
>JBDSCV010000297.1:0-24552 GCA_039920905.1 Pyrinomonadaceae bacterium | reverse complement strand
TTTGAGTAAACAGACCGGGATCACTAATTGGACGCTGAAATTACCTGATGCCGAAAATCATTTTCTCGTCGGCTTTAAAGATTCGATAGTTGTTGTTTCTAAGAGCGGAGTTATTCAATCGATCAAGTCGGAAAGCGGGGTCGTTAACTGGAAACGCCAGATAGCTGAAAGCTTTGCTGCGAAACCGGCAATCACGGGCGTGAAACTGCACGTCGCGGCAACGGGAAGGCAGGTTTTCACGATTTCCATGGAGACTGGCGAAATCGAATCGCTTCGCCGAGTTCCCTTTAACGTTACGTCTCTTGGCGGGGTTCAGACAGGTGAACTTATCGTGGGCGACGAGAGGGGTAATCTTAGTTCGCTCTCTAATGCTGGCGATAAGGCTAACTGGAAATTTAAAAGCGGGGGCGAAGTCTCGCAAATTTTTCCGGTCGGCGAACACCTGCTTGTAACTTCGCACGATAACTTTATTTATTTTCTTGGCAGAGGTAATGGCGGCTTGGTTTGGAAAAAGCGTCTGACGGGCAGAGTTTCTCAAATTGCCAACTTGATGGACCGCTTTGCCCTTATTTCGAGCGTCGAGGATCACACAGCAGTATTCATCGATCTCGCTAACGGCAAGGTCGCAGGCCAGATAGCATTTGGCGATGACGAAAGATTTCTTTACTCTCCGGTTTCATCAAGCAACTTGATATTCGTACTGACAGATGAAGCAGCTTATGCCTTTAGCCTTGCGGGTTGTTCGCAGAATAAAGAAAGCGGCCCGGACACGAAGCCCGCAACCGCCATTTTAAAATAATTTCAGCAGCCTAACCTTTTCTAATGTGAAACGGCGTGCTGCTGCATCATTTCGTAAATTTCGTCTTTTATGAGTAATTTCCTTTTCTTGAGGGTTATTTCTTCTAACTGTTCGTCGTCGTTGGGATATGTGAGATGTGCGAGTTCGTTTAATCGGGCTTCGAAGTCTTGATGCTGGTGAACCAAATTTCTGAATTCAGGATTACTCTTTATCAGTTCGTCCCTCACCGGATCAACGGTAGACATGTCCATAGCGTATTTTCCTCACTTGTCAAAATTTGCCCCGATGGCGTCATTTAACAATTTCGTAACCGGGGTATTCCAATTCTAAAACAAATCTGATTAAAGAATCAAGCCCGATGTCATTCCGAAGTTATTTCAGGCTTAGTTTCATTAAAAGAGCATGCTCGCGCGGATTATCGTAGAAGAGATTACGAGTCTGGAAATGCTCAAAGCCATTTTTTATGTAGAATGCGATCGCCTCATAATTTGATTCGCGAACCTCCAACCATATATTTGCAACGCCACTCTCCTTGCAGATACTGATAAAGGCATTAAATAATAATTGGCCGAGGCCTTTTCGTTGTTGGCCTTTGGTAACTGCGATATTATAGATCTCGGCGTCGCCCTGCGTATCTATCTCACCGCCGCTCACCAACCTGCCAACTACAAAACCCGCTATCGTATTATCTTCACCGAAAAGACGCAGCATTATCGCGTCCGGATTCTTCATTTCGTCGAGATAGCTTTGAGCCGTCCATGGGCTGAGATTTGTTTCTACACCTATGCGGATAAGTTCGCTAATGTGTGAAACCTCGACAGCCCGGATTCGCGCGGAGTCACTATTATCTGTTTGGTTAGGGAGATACATTTAAAAACTTTTGCTGATAAATAAGGGTTCAGTAACATTAAAGTCATTTTCGCGACAGACCAGGCCGACGGCATATGCAATATTTGGACCAAAATTAATTACAGCTTCGGACGGAATTATTTTTTTATACAAATCTTCGTGAAGAAGAAATGCCGCATTTTCTTCGGTATGAACGAATGATAGAAATTCATCTTCGGTGAGGGTATGAGGCTCGTCCATGGCGACGATCTCTTTTTGAGATCTCTGAAATCGTTGTTGACACACGGCGTTACGTCCGACCGGGACAGCCGCGACTATGGTATTAGAAGACGGCAGTTGTACGAAAACCATTGCTTTCAAGGCTGATTCACTCGACATTCCGATACCAAGCCCATTTTTTAATCCGAGCGCCGTTGCAAGCCCTATCCGAATACCGGTGAAACTGCCAGGGCCCGCAGAAACACCAATAAGATCTACATCGTTGATTGAAATACCGTTTTGGGTGAATAGTGTATCGATGTTGGAAAGCAAATCCTCAGCTTTGGAAATATCTGACGATCCAATCCAATTTGCAACTTCATGGCCGTCACAAAGCAGCGAGATTGAGCCGCCAGAAACAGCCGATTCGATCGCGAGAATTATCTGGCCGTGGCTCTCTATATTCACCGTTTTATTAATTTCCAAGTTCGGCGGAACGAAGGACCTATCCGCTGTAATATATTGCCAATTCTGTAAAAACCTTGTATCTTCGCGTCAAAACTCCCCTCCATCATAATGGTTGCAGTTATCGGGTTTGGCCACATACGTTTGCCAATTTGCCCCAACAATATGGTTCGATTGTGTAAGTTGGCGTGCAAAGGCAGCAGTGGCATATCGCTTTTCCATTCACGCTCGACGGTGTGGGTCAACCAGGATGGAATATTGCGGGCTTCGTCTTTGATTGGCGTTTCCTCAAGATCGAGCCCAAGATAACAGCTTGCAAGCCCGATGGTGCAAATCAACCAACGCCGCCTGCGCAAACTAACCGAATTCAGGAATCTGTCCCAATCAAAATCCGACGACCGGTTTTTGACCATATAATAGACGTCCCAAAGTCTTTCTTTATATGAGCCGCCATCGTTCAGCCAATGAACCGCTAAAACTCGTAGATGATCTTCAGGCCTGAGAACCCGGATATTACCGCCATCAAACTCAAGCAACTGAGAATTCTTAAATAAATCATTCCATTCGACACTGTCCAGATGCCGAAGTTCGCGGTGTAAGTCAATTGCAAGTCCATTTGCAGACGGATCTTCTGCGACGAGTGTTGCTTTATAATAGTCACTCGCAGCAACAGCAAGATCCATATCGAGAGAAAATCTGGACTGCGTTTCGGGATAATAACGGGCAGCCGCGAGTCCTTTGATCAAAATCGGTTCTATTCCCTGTTTGCGGAATAGTGCAAAGGCCTGTAAGGCACGCTGTTCCTGAGTTTTTCTTTGCAGGAGATTCCAGCGCACCACATCCTTGAGATCCTTTGCTTCAGAAGAAATAGCGTCGTTCACAGAAAAAAGAGTAGCAAAGATGCTTGATCTTCACTACCCTTTGACCTTAATAACCTTTAGTTTTAGAGATGACTTATGGAGCGCAGACAAACGAAAGGTTGCAGTGGACCAATTACGGACAATCCGTCAGCGGGGCACAGGCTCCAGGATGGTTACATGAGCAGGAAACAGCACCCAAAACATTCTGCGGAGCCACAAGCGACGCAATAACGGGTAAAGTTAAATCAATCCGCATCTCGTTAATTCGAAAGGCGTTTTGTGAAAACTATAACCAGAAGGGTCGCCGTCAGGAAAGCAACTACCGGAAACATTGCTAGGCCAATGTCATCACGAAATTCGACCGAAACGAGAACAGAAATACTTAGAATGACTGCAAGAATTCCATATATCACTGCTACCCTCCGGTGCGACATCCCAGATGAGACAAGTTTTTGGAAAAGATGCTCGCGGTGGGCGATCCAGACCTTCTCGCCGCGAATTGCCCGGCGTATCAACGTAATAACAGAATCAAACAAAAAAAACCACACGAATAATACGGCCGCAATCGGTAATAGATCCCAAGACTTTACTGCCATAGTTCTCGCAAGGATAGGCAAGGAAGCGAACGTATAACCCAAAAACGCACTTCCTACATCTCCCATAAAGATTTTCGCGGGATTCCAGTTATGCAGCAAAAATCCCAAACTTGCAGCCGCAATTATGCCGCTAAAAAGATAGAGGGCCGGCATCTCGAGAATGTAACCGAGAAACAACCAGCCCAAGCCCGCAATAACCGCCTGAAGGCCGGCGAGTCCGTCGATGCCATCCATAAAATTATAGGAATTGACCATCCACACAATCCAAATGAATGTTAGGACGTATCCAAAATTTCCTAGACTGATATGTCCCAACATAGATATTCCGTGCCAGGTATCGACGTCGACTATCAATAAGATTGCCGCCAGACTGTGTGCGAGGAGCCGCCACAAAAATGGGATAGAAAAGATATCGTCCAAAAAACTCACGAGAGCGATCAAAAACGCTCCGGCGAAGTAACCCCACGAAAATGTCCCAGAGACGAAAATCGATATCGGGATATACGTTAGGAGACAAATGCCAACTATAACTATGCCGGCTCCGTGTGGCATCGGCTCACTGTGGGAACTGCGTTCGTTCGGAATGTCGAGGAGTCTTTGATGCAGGCTCAGGCGCCGAAATAACCCGACACCGATGAAGGAGACGCAAAAAACCACACTGAAAATGATTATCTCGATCATTCCTTCCGATACTGTGCCGTTCCCGGCCGCGTGGGGATGTTCATCGTCGGCATCATGAAGTCCGACTTGTTATGAAAACTCCCAGAAATAAAGATATAAGAGGTCCGCTATTTTAATCCGTTGAACGACGTCTCGCTGGGGAGCTGGCAAACTCCATTGAACATAAACTGATCCGTACTGTCAAACGCTCTTTTTCCAATGATGCAGACTTTTTTTAAAAATTTACAAATGTGTATCTGCCCGAACAACCGATTTACCTACATCAGAACTTTTCGATATGCTTCAATCGCGGCGGCCCTCGAGTATTTTGCCAAAGCCGCTATTCTCGCTCGCGCACCAATAGCGTTAAGGTCCTCGCGATTCCCGTAAACCTCTAGGATCGCGGCAGCCAGCGCATCCGCATCTCCGGGCGCAAGGTGCCAGCCGATTTCATCTTCATCTATTAGATACGCTAATTCCGAATTTCGATCGGTAAGGGCGAGGATCGGTTTTCCGGCAGCCATAATATTATACGTACGGCTTGGCATCGCGGTGCCCCACATTCCTTTTATAAGGGCGACCAGGCCGACATCGCATGCATTAAGAAAGTCGATTTGTTCGCTTCTCGGACGATAATCTAAGATCGTTACATTTTTTAGATGTCTAGTCGCCGCTTGCGTCACAAGCCATTTCTTTTTCACCCCGGCACCAATAAAGACGAAATGAAACTCTTCGCGGTCAAGAAGGTTTTCCGCGCTTTTCACGATTGTCTCAACATCGGTGGGATGGCCAATGTTTCCTGCGTACATAAAAACAAACTTTTCAGCGATACCGAGATCTCTTAAAAGCGTGTTTTCCGAACGGGGGGTCGGATGAATAGTTTCGAGGTCGGCCCAGTTGGGGATCGTTACGATCGGTACATCGAGTCCATGCGTCTTTCTAAGAAATAATTCATTCATATCGCGGCCCATGACAATTATTTCTCCAGCGTATTTGTAAACCCAGCGATTAATAACATTTACGCTTTGGACAAATATAGAATTCTCTTTTGTCGCCCCGACCGCGATCAAGATTTCAGGGTAACTGTCCTGAACAAGTAGCGTGAAAGCTGTACCGCGTAGCAGCGTTGCCAAAGCCGTTGTGACCGGCAAGCTCGGTGGAGCGGTCACTACCAGAATCTGATCGCCTTTTTTAAAAAGTCTGAGTGATTTAAAGAATATTGATATGCCGATTGTCAGCATATTGATAAGCCGAAAAACGAGGATATTTTTATCGAGTGTTGTTCCCCATGCTCTAACGATCTCAACGCCGTTTCTGACCTCGCGCTTTGGTGCACGATGTCCGCGCGACATATGTTTTGGTTGGCCGGTCAGCACTTTTACCGTTCGGCTCTGCGCTAGGCCTTCGGCAATTGAGGTCAAATAATATCCAGTCGATATTTCTTCGGGATAATATACCTCGGTCAAAATCCAAAGAGTGTTGGTACGGTTTGGCTCGTTTTCGGCCATTTTATTTACGAGGAATGCCGCCGGAAACTTGTATATCCAAGCATGATTTTACTGACGGTTTGTGAGACATTTTCCGCCATATATTCCTTTGGCGGCACCCATGCAGCCGGCTGGGCGATGGCGATCTCAACGGCGCGAACGATCGAGTCGGGTTCCACACCGCTGAGGATATTACTGCCGCATTCGATCGTTTCGGGCCGTTCGGTAACGTCCCGAAGTGTAATGTTAGGAATGCCAAAGATGGCACATTCTTCCTGCACGGTTCCACTGTCGGTCAGCACGGCAAGCGAATTCTTTTCAAGTTTTACAAAATCAAAAAAGCCCAGCGCCTTCAAAAGCCGAATATTTGGCGACGCAGGGCGAACTCTGTGCTTCTCCAGTTTTTCGGAAGTTCGCGGATGGACGGAAATTAAGACCGGCTTGCCGAATTTTGCCGCGACCTCAGCTAAACCCCCCAATATTTTTGTTAACCGTTCCGGCGAATCGACATTTTCGGAACGATGAAGCGTCACAAGAAAATACTCAAAGGGTTGAACGTTTAACGACTTCATCACCTCGCTCGCCTCAATATCGTCGGCGAAATTATCCAACACTTCTTTGATGGGGTTACCCGCTACAAAAATGCGTTCACGTTCGATACCTTCGCGAACGAGATTTTCCTTACTACGCTCGGTATAAGGCATCCAAACCGCACTAGAATGGTCAATGATTCGGCGATTTATTTCTTCCGGTACGCGGTCATCGTAACAGCGGTTTCCTGCTTCCATGTGAAAAACGGGTATCTGCCGCCGCGCCGCAGGAATCGCTGCTAGACCGCTGTTTGTATCACCGAGTATAAGCACTCGGTCGGGCTTATGGGCGTCAAGTAGTTCGTCGGTCTTTGTTAGTATTTGACCGATCTGTCCACCAAAACTTTTAGATTTTATACCCAGATGAATGTCAGGTGTACGAATCTCTAAATCCCGGAAAAAGACATCGCTAAGGCTTTCATCATAATTCTGCCCGGTGTGGACAGTTAGATGGTCACAATGTTGGTCCAGTACCTTCGAGATGAGACTGAGTCTGATTATTTCCGGCCTGGTGCCGAAAATTGTCATTATTTTCATAACTTTACCGCGATAAGTTTCGACTAACGCAACGTAAGAAATTGGTTTATTTCATGGCTAGAGTCTTGCAGCAGCTCGAACAGTTTGTTGCCCGTAAGATTGTTGTCTTTCGAAGAATACTCGTATTCAAGCGCGGGCTCAACTTGTTTTTCACCCCTAAGTTCCGGCAAGACGGGCAAAATCACATAGTAGCCGTCGCGTTCGACTGTGCGGAAACATTCTTCCTCGGAAACCATTATCTCATGAACTTTTTCACCAGGGCGTATGCCCGTGTAGACAAGGGGCAGTTTCTTTGAACCCATCAAAACAGATGCAACATCTGCGATTTTCGCCGAGGCGACTTTCGGAACAAAGGTAAGCCCGCGTCCGACGCTTTTGACCGCTTCGAAGACCGTGTCAACGGCGCGATCGAGGCTCAACAAGAACCTTGTCATCTCGGGCAACGTTATCGTGATCGGCTTACCTTTTTTTATTTGCTCGACAAAAAGCGGAATGATGGATCCCCGTGACGCGATGACGTTGCCATAGCGGACGCAATTGAATTGAACACTCGGGCAATCCCGGTTCGCTTCGATCAAAACACGTTCCTGTAAAGCCTTCGTCATCCCCATTACGTTGATCGGTTTACAGGCCTTGTCGGTAGAAATACCGATAACCTTTGCGACCGGCAGATCGTTTTCCCTGACAGCACGAACAATATTTGCCGCGCCGTATATGTTAGTTAAAACTGCCTCAAAGGGAAAATACTCGCACGACGGAACTTGCTTTAACGCGGCCGCGTGGAAGACAATATCCGCCGCGCGCATTGCCGCAACAAGCGCCGAGTAATCGCGAACATCGCCGATCCAAAAATTCAAAACATTCTTCGGGTTTTGGTAAATTACGTCGTCGGTTGCAGCGTCGCGATTAAGAAATTCGAGCCGCATATAATGCTGTTTGGCCTCGTCACGCGAAAAGACTGTGACCTGAGCCGGGTTGCCCAATTCGCCGGTCAGTATCCGTTTTACCAACGTCTGACCGAGCGATCCCGTGCCCCCGGTGACAAGAATTCGTTTTCCTTCTAATTCATTCATTTTATCAATCAAAATAGTAACATCAGAACTAAAACAGGGAAACCTGGATCGGAGTCGGTGAAACTAATAACGAAAAGGCATTAGCCATTGATTCTGCCTAGAACGCCTCATACTGAGTAGAGTCAGCTGCCATTTGTTCGATCATGGCCTCCCAGGGCTGGGGTTCAAAACAAGTAATGCTCTTAAATCGCGAGCAATCAAGGCTACGGTCGACGACTACATCATCGACGGGCAAAATTTCAATATCGGTTTCATAAGTTCTATTGATCAATCCTAAAAGACTATGTTTGCTTATAGGGGCGCTGGAAATATGGTAGAGACCGTTTATCAAAGGATGATCGGAAATCAATCGGGCAATTATGGTGGCAAACACGATCGTGGGAAATCCGCTGTAAATCGCGTTTGTGTAGCCATTGACCCTTTTGCCGCGATGCCGTAGAAACCACTCAACCAAACTGTGAGAGGTATCGAGTTCCCTCCCAATAATTGATGTTCGTATTGTCAGACAGTTTTCGCTTGTCACTTCTCCCAGCAACTTGCTTCGACCATAAATGTCGATCGCGTCTGGAACATCGGATTCGCGGTAATTGCCCTTATCACCCGAAAAAACACAATCTGTACTGATACAAATCAATTTAAAGCCAAACGCCCCCGCTAGTTTTTCAAGCGCGTGGGGTAGTTCCGTATTGATGCGGGTGAGCCTTGCGGCGTCAGTCGCTTCAGGAAGCTGCTTTATAAGACCTACGGCATTGATTACAACATTAGGCTTTATTGTTTCCACCAGGTTATCAAGACTGGCAAAATCAGCAACGTTGACTTTCTCAATTGTCTTTTCTTGATCGAAAATCCCGCAAGATTTAACGCTTGCATACGATCGGCGAATACTCGTCCACACGTTAAAATCTTTGCTCAACACCTGGACCAGCTTGTGTCCGAGCATTCCCGTCCCGCCGATTATTAGTACCTTCGTCATGTCAATCCGTCGCTAAGACCCTTGTGCAAGCCTCATGAACCTCGTCGATCTCGATCAAATGCAAACATTTATGTTTATTAAAACAATCGGCCGTATGACATCCTTCGCACTCGACAGTTTTGCGAAATATATGATTATTATCGCCAAATGGCAACCAGCGGCCTTTCCAGTCAACTGCAGCGAAAATAGCGACACAAGGAGTGCCGACCGCCGCGGCAAGGTGCATTGTACCGGTGTCATTTCCAAGATAGACCTGACAATCCCGTAATAGCGCCGCCGACTCACGAATATTGAGAATTCCGGCGGCATTCAGTCCGGTCTTCCAACCGGCTATAAGCCGTTCGCCCTTCTCACGGTCCTCGCTTCCCCCAAAAATGATCGGGTAGCAGCCAAATTCCCTTATCAACCGGGCCATCACTTCTACATATCGGCTTTCGCTCCAGATTTTAGAATCCCATTTGCTTCCCGGCGCGACCGCTATAAGTTTTCGATCGGTAAGGCCGATCGTCGCAGCTCCGTTAAACGCTTCTCTTGCCGTGGATATTTCCTCATCGGTCAGTAACAAATCCGTTTGGGGAATGGTATCTTTCTCGATCAGCCCCTCGCTCGCGAGAAGATTCAATAAAAAGTCCGCTTCGGAATCAACTATAGGTGTAGGTTTTGGAATCTCAGCATCAAGACTATTTTGTTTAAAATATTCAGCACCAAAAAGTTTGCGGATGCCGGAAAAGTTAAAATATCTGATATCGCGATCGATTTGAGCGGACGTTCTAATTCTTGGCATCAAATAAATTACACCGTTAAATTTGCGCTTCCTCAGCTCAAAAGACAATTTTAAAAATCCCGCAGCCGATGCGACAACTCCAAGGTTTGTCGGATAGGTCAGCCAGTCATCCACTAATCCTTTTTCGGGGAGGACTTCGCGCGGCGAAATATAGTGCGGATTTCGCGTGTCTAGATTTGTAAGCAATGTTAGCTTTGCGTCCGGAAATGATTCACGGAGAGCCCATAAGGCGGGCAGTGCAACAACTGTATCGCCCAAGTGGCCAATGCGAAAAATTAGAAAATTTTCAATATCCAAAATTCGTTAACTTGGCCTCTACAATTCACTTATCGCAAGTCTGAGCTCCGGTAATGAAATAGAACTTGTGCCCACCTGTTCAACGACAAAACCAGCGGCAATATTGGCGAGCATCGTCGCAGTCTCAAGATCCGCACCGGCCCCGAGCGAAGTTGCAAGAGTTGCTATCACGGTGTCGCCCGCACCGGTAACGTCATAAACCAGTCGCGCCGCGGCTGGAAAATGCTTCGGAGCCCGACCCTTTTGAAACAGGGTCATCCCGGCTTCACCTTGAGTTATTAGAGCAGCGTCTATCAGATGATCGTCCATCAACTTGGTTCCCGCTTTATTGACCATGTTGTCCGCGTTTTCGGCTAAACTACAGGCTTCCGCAGCTTCGCGCCGGTTAGGCGTAATAATCGTCGCTCCCCGGTATTTTGCGTAATCTTTACCCTTAGGATCTACCAGAACACTCTTTCGGGCGGCTGCCGCGATTGATATAATGTGAGCAAGCAAGGTGTCGGTTAGTAGTCCCTTAGCGTAATCAGAAACCACAATTGCGTCTATGGCGGGGATAAGGCCGACGAGTTTCGCCGAAAGTATCTTCTCTGTCGTTTTGTCAAGATAAAAATCGGTTTCCTGATCTATCCGTGCGACTTGTTGACTATGGGCGATAACTCTCGTCTTTACAGTCGTCCGACGACTCGATGCTTCCACAAGATGAGCAGAATCAACGCCTAGGCTGTTAAGCACTTTCTTAACCATCCCGGCCTCTTCGTCCGTGCCGACGACACCCAAAAGAATTGGTTGCGCCCCTAGTCCGGCTATATTGACAGCAACATTAGCTGCCCCGCCCGCCGCAAGCGTTGTATCCACAAGCCGCACCACCGGAACGGGTGCTTCGGGCGAAATGCGGTCAACGCTGCCCCACCAATAGCGGTCGAGCATAACATCTCCGATGACAAGAATCTTTGTTTTTGAAAATTCTTCTAATATTTGCATGGAAAGGGTTATTCGCTTTACTGATCTCTAAGCCGACCGTCTATTATTTCGCACCAAATATGGGCGATGGTTATGTGAGCCTCTTGAATCCGGGCCGTACGTTCTGACGGAACAAGGATACAGGCATCGCAAAGCGAAGCAAGTTTTTTTCCTTTCAAACCAGTCATGCCGACCACTTTGCAACCGCGATTACGTGCAGTCATTACGGCGGAAATTACATTTGGCGAGTTGCCGCTGGTGCTAATTGCTATCAGACAATCGCCTTCCACCGCGAGGGCATCGACCTGTCTGGCAAATATTCGTTCAAAATCGTAATCATTGGCAAGTGCCGTCAGTGCAGATGTATCAGTCGTTAGCGAGATTGCCGGCAATGCCCGTCTTTCGGTCTCGTACCGGCCCACAAACTCGGCAGCTATATGCTGCGCATCAGCGGCGCTTCCGCCGTTGCCGCACAAAAGCACTTTTTTCCCCAACATAAATGTTGAAAAAATCATCTCTGCACATTCGTCGATCGAACGAATATTCCCGATAAGAATCGAACGAAAAACTCCGAGATGCTGGTTCAGCGACTGTTCTATTATAGAACTACCAATGGCCTGTTCAGGTGGGCCGTTCTCTTTGATCTTGTCCACGATGCTACTCGATGAGAACCCGTTCTTGAGCGGCAGCGAGAAAACTTTCCCTCCGTAGCTTTGTACAAAGTCAGCCCCGATGATCTCGCCAATTTTCCAATCACCGCCTTTTACCAATACGTCGGGCCTCACTTTGTTAATCAAGTTTTCAGGGGTAAGCTCGTCAAAAATTATAACGTCGTCCACAGCTTTCAAGCCCAGCAGCACCGCCTTACGCGCCTCCTGACTCTGAACCGGCCGACCACTTCCCTTTATCGCCTGAACCGATTCGTCACTATTGATGCCAACAACCAATCTAGCTCCGAGCGACTTTGCCCGCTCCAACAGGTCAATGTGCCCGGCGTGAATTATGTCGAAACAACCGTTTGTAAATACAACCATAAGAACTATAAGGTGGTGTCTTCGTTTAGTAATGTACTACTTGCAAAAAGATGAACATAGTGCCTGTCACCGATCTTTTTCTCACCATTAATTTCGTCAAATCCAGCGTCTCTAAACTCTTTCAAAACCAGCTCTCTTGGCGTTTTTGCGCTATGGTGTATTTCGATGATGACGTATTTGCATCTACTAATCTTGCTTGCGTTGGCGTCACGGAACAATTCAAATTCTGCACCCTCAATATCTAGTTTACAGATATCAACGATAGAATCTCCAAAAAACTCTTCATATATGTCATTAAAAGTTCTTCCGATTTGACGACTAGAGAGGCCGTTCTTGACGGTTTCATGGTAAATATTATCTGAGACCGATGACTGTCCCGGATGGAATAAAACCGGTCTATTACTACCGCATACTGCGCAATTGATGGCCGTAAACCGATCCCCAAAATTCCGGTCAAGATTAAAACAAAGCCTGGCAAACGTATGCGGATTCAGTTCAACGCATAACAATTCTTTGATGAACAAGTTTTGAGATTTAAGCAGTAGAGGAAAGCCGCCATTGTTTGCACCTAGATCGATTACTTTTATATCGTGAGGCAAAGCCAATTGAGAGAGAAATCGCTTATACATTGGCGAAGTCAGAACCTCTCTGGCCCCATTCGTATCGCCTGCCGCGTGGTCAGAAATGAATTCGATATCATTGAGCCGGTAATACTGAACCGTTTCATTCGAAAAAAATAGTCTTGAAAAGATTAAGTGCCAACGGTTACTAAATTGCCAAATATCCCGGATACCATTTATTTTAGTGCGTAAAGACATTTAACGAGTAACAATTATTCCTCTAATATTCCTTATATTTATGCGTCTAAGCAGACAAGGATTCTGAATACAAGGTTTCCTTTTTTGCAAAAAAATTAACAATCAAGAGACTAACAGCCGTTATGAGTCCAACCCTAAAGAATTGTGGAATAATAGGGCCGAAAAAGCCTTCGTAGGAAACGGAAGTGAGTAGCATGAAATAAAAGGTAAGTCGCCAGGTCACCCGTTTTTGTCCCTCGATCAGGGAACTATAAATAAATCGTAAAATAATTCCAAGGAGAAACATTCCAACAGGAACACCGACCATTCCAAAGTTTCTCAGCAAATCGCCAATAGAGGTAATCGCAAAAGATGATTCCCCATAGCTAAAATAGAGGTCGCTATATTTGCGCGGATCAGATGCGCTAGGTTTATCGTTCCAGAGAATCCGAGGTATAAAAAACGTAGTCAGATCGGACCATATATTATTGTCAAGGCCGTATGCTTCTTCAAAAGGTTTTAACTCTTCGTAGCTCGACACCACGACCGCAAGAGTGCTTAGAATATCGATACGTTCTGTAAGACTCGAAAAACCATCTGAAATGGATTCGTATGGGTTGTTACTTCCAATTTGTTCAAAAGTGGTTGAAATATTTTCGAAATACTCCTTTGCACTTTGTTGGCTCTCAGTTCCCTTTATATTGCGAAACGTTGTTCCGTAGATCATCCCTACAAGCAGACCGGCCGACAATAAAACGCCGGCAATAACGCTTTGTCTAAACTTAAAACGTCTGCCTGAAAGGACAAAGGCAAGTACAATAACCGTAAAAATCTGAATAATGCTGCTCCGATTCCCGGCAAACAGTACCTTCACTAGGCTCGTTCCAAGTAAAAGTGTAAGGACCGGTACGAAAGTCAGGCTCCATTTGTTTTGGCGGAAGATTATGACCCAGAGCAAAAAAGTAGCTTGTATCCAAATCAGAGTCGTCATGAAGATCAGGCCGTCATAAATTTTTGCCTGTTCCAAACGTTGAAAACCGAATATTCCCATACCAAACGCAATTACGGTGTTAAATACGCCCAAAACCAGAAGAAACGCACTGGGTATTATCAAGGATGAGTTGCTAAAGTTTGCGATTGGCAGCTTTTTTGCGATATACCGCCCCACCCCGGATCCAATGGGGAGCAAATAGCCCGCAGAGAGTCCGATGAACCCAAGACCCACAAGAATAATCGTTAGCGGTAGGGTGTTTTTGGCGTCCTGTATAAGCGCCGTAAAAGCGGGCCGCGACCAGCCAACGGCGAAGAAAAACCCTCCGATAACAAACGCTGGAAAAAAGTATGACCAGGTAGCAAATATGAGCGGATCGGCGATACTAAATTTGCCCTGAAAATAGAGTATTGCAGATGGAATAATCATGATGACCGCAAGCCCGGACAACCAAGGCAATAGAAAAAAATCGGGGTAGGATTCTAGGCCCCCATTAGAAATTGACAAAAAGAAGATGCCGGCGATGACGCTCGCGGTCATCATTACTAGGCCGAAAAGCATCATCTTGTTGGAATTGAAACTCGCCGATCTGTGAACAAGATTAGTCGCCATTTTTGATTTTACTAATGCAGAGCTAGATAGAGTGCATAACTAAAGACGACAAAGTGCGATCACTCCATCGGCCCATTGAGGAGCCATTTTTACACAAATATCATTGAGTTTATTTAAAAACCAACGGCTATGCGGCCTATGCTCATTACCCAGGTCGTAATATAAAAAGCGTTCAATTTGTAAATCATATCGTTTGACCAACGTGGATAAAGTGGCATATGAGTAATACGCCACATGATCCGGGTGTACGGGTTCAAATTTTCCTCTTTTGCCCCGAGCTCCGTAATAAAAAAATCTCATTCCGCAATAGGCGTTGACGGTTGTGATTATCAAAACGGATTCTTTATTCATGAAGCGTTTGACACCCTGAATAAATAAACCCGGATTGTTAAGATGTTCAATCATTTCACCGGCAACGATGACGTCAAATGTTTGATCGAGATTTGTTTCGTCGAGCCGCTCAAGATCCCCCAATATTAGTTGTTTTGAGCCGCGAGCTTGCAGAATATCAATGCCACGTTGGTCGGAATCGATGCCCCAGACATCGTCGGCAATTGCCTCCAAATCGAAATGGAGAAGCATATTGTGTTCGATTGCTTGGTCAGTATACGGATAATTTGTACATCCCAGATGTAATACCCGCTTTCCTTCGCAACGTTCCCTAATCAAATCTAAACGCTGTACGATGTCAAAATCTTTGACCATCGGTCAATCCTATCAAAAGTGCGGCTCACAGGAAATAATTCAGACGTTCGCTGCGATAGATCTGACCGTATTTTTTATAAACCGTTCTTCGTCCGGCTCCATAAATCCAGAAATAAATAACGTTCCGCAATAAACCACAAATCCGGCGGGAATAGCGATCAGGAAAGTAGACCAAGAGGCGCGGAATTGGGATATAATCATCCCTTCGGCGAGAAAGGCAAGCAAGCCGGAAAAGGCAATTTTAGTAGAGCTTGTTATCCAGAATTTCCATAATATTCCACCTAAGAAATTCTTTTCGACATACAGAATCAGCGGAACAAATACGAAAACGCCTATCAATCTGGCGAAAGCAACACCTTCCGATAGCCATTGATTAGATAGAATAATCATCAAAGGAATTGCGATTAGCATCCAAAAAAAAGTTGCGAGAGTATTTATCCAAGCCTTTCTGTAACTGTCGGCGATCTGCCAGACGATAGTGTTCATTGAAACAACTGCAAATGTGAAAACGTGAATTACCAACAGCCAATATGAGAGCCGTGCAAATTCGTCATTAAGCCAAAGTTCAAAAAACAAGCGACCGCAAACAACTGCAGATAAAGCCGCAAATACGACCAGTGAAAGTATGAGTTTAGTGGCTGTTTGATAAAGTTTTACGAGTTTGTCTTTTTGCGTGAGAAGCTCGTTGATTGTTGGGAAGAGCGCGAGGACGAGACTGCTCGTAAACAGATGGATATACATTCCAAGCATCATCGGCACGGCATAAAATGTTAACGCCCCGGTTCCGAATTTTCTCACGATCCAGCCTCTTTCAAATAAAAGTAAGAGATTGCCGAATATCTGGTGTGCCATAATGCTTGCGGCGTAACGCCACACCGCCCCTAATGCTTCCCGGTTTACACGCAACTTGAGTTTTATTTTCGGTAACAGGATTTTTGCCATTCCATAAGAAAGAAATCCCATGGCTGCTGCAACCGCGACAGTCAAAACCATTAGCGAGATGACACCATAACCGGACAATATCAGAACGACGCTGCCCACGCTTAATAACAAGCTGGTCAGGTTTGTAAGTAGCAGAAAGCGGTCAAATCTCTGAATTCCCTGCAATACAAATTGAAAGATAGAGCCGACCATTGAGATGAGGATATTTAGACACGCCAGATACAAAGCGATAACAGCTATATCCTGTAGTGTGGGAGCTACTAGCAATACGTTTGTAACGATTATTCGGGCAAAGATCGCGACGAGTGCGGTACCGGCAAAACCGAGTAGAAAGCTGACTAGGATAGTTGATGAAATTATGTCCGGTATCTTGTCTGACTCACCGGTCGAGCGGTATTCGGCAACGTATTTGGCGGCTGCCTTACCTATGCCGAAGGTAAAAAAATAGCTGACAAAACCGACTATGACGACATATAGGCCATAGGATTCATTTCCTAATCCTTTGACCACAATGGGAGTGACAACGATGGTCGGTAGCATTGGGAAAAGCCATGAGAGCAGCCCGTAAATGCTGTTTTTGACGAGCCGGTGCTTCTTGCTTTTTAATTCAGGTAGTTTCGTCAAAACAATTCTTGTATTCTGCTATGGCTATTTGAGACGCGACTCTCTCGTCAAAATTCGCCAGGACAAACCTCCGGCCTTTCTCAGCTAGATTTTGGCGAAGCGTTGAATCACCTTTCAATGACAGAATTTCATATGCTAGAGAATGTGCATCACCGGCTTTAATTAGGACACCCGTATCTCGATGCCTTATTGCTTCGGGTATGGCATATACGTTTGTCGATATACTCGGCACGCCCAAAGCCATTGCTTCCAATAGAGCTATGGGCAGCCCATCGACAAAGCTCGGTAACGCAAAAATGTTTGCGATCCGAAAGAATTTCAGTATTTCGTGTCTTGTTCGTCCTACGGAACTTGATAATAAGAGGTGAAATTTATCGCCAAGTCCGTATCCTGCAATTTGGCGCAAGTCATTGGCGTCAGGCATTTCAGGTGTCAGCCAGACAAAAACAATGTCGTCAGATTCCTTAGAAATTATCTTGGCCGCGTCTAGAAACACCCATCGTCCTTTGCGGTCAATAAACTGCCCGACACACAAAACGATAAATTTATCGTTAGGAATAGTATTCTGTTTGAGAATAAGTTTCTTGTCGAAACTGGCATTTAACGCGGCAGCAATTTCGTTAGGATTAACGCAGGTGTAGGTGACCTTGATACTTTCCCAAAAACGTTTTGTTACCAGGTCTTTAACGTTTTCTTTTGCGTGATAATTTGAGGTAAAAATGTGAAACCCAGAAAGACGCGAAATGAACTGCATTCTGACCGTCCACAACAAGCGTCGCCAGCGTGGGAATGCCGGTAATGCATTGTGCAACGTGACAAAAACATTAGCACGAAGCAAACTGAGAACTGAAAAGAATATCCAGGATTGCCATGGGGCAAAGTCGATGTGCAAAATGCTTTGGCTAAGATCGAACTTTCGCAAATATGTAAATGTGACGATCTCGGCGCGTATGCGCCGCCATTGGCGCTCCAATTTCCGCTTTATCGACGGAGCCGGGCCGTTGTCGATGCATGCATCTATGAATTCAACATGTATTCCTATTTGATCGAGAAAGCCCAAAATATCTCTGGACGAGCCTTTTGGTAAGATCGCAACTATATTCCAGTCCCCTTTCGCCTCTTTCATTATGGCGAGAAGATATACCTGAGCTCCGCCCCAATTTTTGTAATTCCATACATAAATCAGTTTACGTCGACGAGCTTTAAGTTCAATAGGATTTGATTCGCGGGTCAATTGGTTGAGCACTCCTCGTTGAAGGGTTTCTCCGGCCACCCAGTCATCCATCTGCGTCCGATTCCAAGCCATTGGAGGCCGAGCCGGACTAAGTAAACAAAAAACGCGACAGACCCGTGTATCCGTGTCGGTGCACCCAGCCAATAACAGACAAAACGGTTACGCAGGTTATGAGCGTCGTTATAGTTTCTCCACAAGGCACTATATAGCTGGCTTACAGACATTTCGCTCATCTTTGCAGGCGGCGTATTTGGCTGATTGAATACCCGGGCCCTTGGTTCAATCAAGAGTTTCCAACCGCGTTTTCGTAAACGAGGAGTGAATTCTGCGTCGCCATAGTGGGGGAGCCAATAATCAGCGAAAAATCCCTCTTCCCGAAACACTTTTGCCGGAAAGAGAGTGCAATTCCCGACAATGATCTGCACCTCAAAAGGTTTATTGGGCATTGTCCAAATCGTCTGTTCGCTATAATGCCGCCAGCCGCCGTAAAATGTGTCCCAGCGCGGTGCGACCTGAAAAACCCTGTGAGGCTCGTCCCATAAAAGTAATAGTCCCCCAACTATAGTGCGTTCGTTTTTTTTGGCCGTATCAACCAATGCCTGTAAAAAATTACTATCGAAAATCGTATCGTCATTGATTAACAGTATATAGTCCGGATCATATTGCAATGCTTTCTTTATCCCAAGATTTGCTGCACCTGAACACCATAATTTCCCGTCACCCTGAATGATTTCTACGTCTGGAAAATATTTATTAACAGCCTCAGATGTGCCGTCGGTAGAGCCATCGTCAACGACGACCTTGTGTATTCGGAGATTGGGTCTATTAATGCGGTCAAGGCTTCGCAGACACTGCAAAGTTATCTCACGGCGATTACGAACAGCCGAAACTATTGCAATTTTTATTTCGTTCTGTTCCATCTAAAAGAATCCAAATTATAAGATCCGTGGAAACTGGGGAGGTACTTCAATAGTAGAGCCCTAAAATTGGAATGGTCATCCTTTTATGATAGTTTTTCAATTAAATTCTACACGGGCCGCGACGCGAACTCTGAATCTATCAATTTTACATCGAAAATCAAATATGAGGAAAGTACTAATAACCGGTGGTGCCGGCTTTGTCGGTCGGCGGTTTGTCAAGCGGTTTTTGGATCTGGGCGACGAAGTGCATTGCGTTGACAACCTCGCGCCATTAAGCGGAGCAATCGACCCCAAATACGGTTGGTATTCAACGACTCCATTTGATTTTGAAGGGTTTAATTATTACGAAGAAGATTGCCGCAATTATTTTCAGCGGGTAAAGGACGACGATTTTGATTATTGTTTTCATCTGGCAGCAATGGTGGGTGGACGATTAATGATCGAAAATAGTCCCCTGGCTGTGGCCGATGACCTCTCGATAGACGCGGCATATTGGCAATGGGCGCTACTCACAAAGCCAAAAAAAACGATCTGTTTCAGTTCAAGCGCAGCTTATCCGATCAAATTTCAAACTCAGGACAATTATCAATTGCTGAAAGAGGAGATGATTAATTTTGAAGTTGATTTAGGAATGCCTGATATGTCATACGGCTGGGCAAAATTGACGTCCGAATATCTTGCTCGTCTTGCGTTTATAAAATACGGACTGAGGTCGGTTTGCTACCGTCCATTTTCCGGGTACGGCGAAGATCAGGACGACACCTATCCTTTTCCGAGCATCTGCAAGCGGGCACTAGAACATAGGGGCGAAGCCGTGTTGACTGTCTGGGGAACGGGCGATCAGATGCGTGATTTCATTCATGTCGAAGACTGCGTAGATGGAGTGTTTGCAACGATGGATAAGATAGATGATGCGGATGCTCTCAACCTTGCAACCGGGGTTTATACGAGTTTTAAGGAATTTGCGGCGTTGGCGGCCTATATTTGCGGTTATTCACCGGCGATAATTGGACTTTCGGACCGGCCGGAAGGTGTTTTTGCCCGCGGCGGAGATGTTACAAAGCAAAACACGTACGGATTCACAGCCGGAATCGACTTGGAAACCGGTGTAAAAAGGGCCATCGAACATTATTTAAGGAATTATTGAGCTGTTTCCTGAACAAATTAATGTTCCCGGAGATAAAACCGAGTCGTATATTTGGAAAAGTGACTTTGATCAATCACGGAAAAATAATCGTTCATTGTCTATCCACAAGGAGTTATTTGAGACGTCTCAGTCTGCATCATCTGATTGCCGGTAATTGTTGCGATGATGATAACTTTGGTAGTAGTAATAATTATCTTTTGTATTCAGATTTACGTTATTCAGCACGACGCCAAGAACCTTGGCCCCGATCTCCTGTAACAATTGACGGGACCGGCGAACCACTTGCCGCGAACTGTGTCCGGCATGAACCACGAGAATAACGCCATCAACCATCGACGCGATCAGAACTCCGTCTGTAAAGGATGCAATAGGCGGTGAGTCAATGACGATGTGAGTGAATTTTGTCTGGAGCATGCGCAGGAGCGATGCCATTTGTTCTGAACCGACAAGTTCGGCTGGATTTGGCGGTACGGGCCCGGATGTTAGTAAATAAAGCTTTGTCTTTTCGTCTTGCTGGATGGACAGGGTGACGTCCTGGTCAGCCAATTCGCTTGCGAGAAGAGTGCTCAGTCCAACTTTATTCTCCACATTAAAAATGGAATGAAGCCGGGGACGGCGCATATCCGCGTCTATTATCAACACTTTAGCCCCGGTTTGTGCGAGGCTGATCGCCGTATTCGTCGCTGTGGTTGTTTTGCCTTCCGATGGAAGGCTCGATGTAATAAGCAGGGATTTTGGGGCGTGGCCCGCGGTCGAAAGCAAAATTGAGGTTCGCAAATGTCGATATGCTTCGGCAAGCGACGAACGCGGATCTGCAGCGATCAATAACGGTGACTGCGGCGCTTCGTCTTCGCTGTCATTGGCTCCAACCAGTAGGAGTTTACGCTTTGGCATCGAATCCATCGTTGGGATAGCAGCAAGGGCCGGGAGTTGAAGATAATTTTCAACTTCTTCGGTGGAGCGGATTGTATCGTCTAAATACTCGAGGAGAAGGGCGAATCCCATCCCAAAAAGAGTTGATAAAAAAAGAGCGGCAATCACAGTCATCAAGCGCCGCGGGGCAACCGGCGTTTCCTGTGGAATGGCGATCTCGGCTACACTTATATTATTATCGGTGCCTTGTGCCGCGACGTCATTACCGCTCATCTGTTTCCTCAAATTATCAAGAAAGCCTTTGTTGGTATCGATGTTTTGTTGAAGTAGTTTGATGTTGACAGCGCCCAGATTTTGTCCTTGAGCCTCATTGTATTGTTTGTTGAAATCGACGCGAATCTTTTCTTCCTGTTCTTTAGCCTGTAGATATTTTGTACGCAAATTTTCGAGTAATTCCTTGGTTTTTCTTTCGCGGAAAGAGTCGAGTTGGCTGCGAAACTGCGCGACTCCCTTATCGATTGAACTTTCGTAATTTTTGATCTGATCATCGATCTGCTTGATCTCAGGAGCGCGTTCCTCAAATAGTTGCAGTTTGTCGATCCTTGCGCTTCTAAGATCCGCGATCTTCTTTAATGTGTCGGATTGGAGCGCCCGAATCGTATTTTCCTGTTCGGTAGTAAAGCGGGCCATCTCAGCTTCCGCCAGCGATTTAATTTTTTCGGGTGAATTGCTAATGGCAAAGAAATTTGCCTCCGCATTCTTCCTTTGGTTTTCGGCTTCCAATAATTGTCTATTTAGTCCGGACAGGCGGTCAATGACTATAGTTTGTTCACCCTCAGTCTTAAGGATCCCGGCATTTTGGGTCAAATTGACCAGCTTTTCCTCATCGTTTTGAATATCCGACTGCAGCCCTGCAATCCTTTCCTGTAAATAATCATTTGTCTTTCGGCTCGTACCCGAACGCTTTTCCTGATTGACGATAGTGAAAGTCTCGGCGACGGCATTGACAACAAATGCGGCGAACTCCGGATTAGTGTCGCGAAATGCGATCCCGATAAGCCGTGTATCCTTAAAAGTTACACGCGATTCACGCACTGGTTCGATCTCAAGGCTCGTGTGTATCAAATCAACAAAAGGGGCAAGCCTTACAGCTTCTGCGATCTCGGCAGAGGTTGCTAGTGACGACTCTCCGACGCCCGTATCCAGGCCCGATTTGTCTTTCTTGTCTTTATCGTCTGTAGCAAGGCCGAGCGATCTGAGGATCGCTCTCCATGGCGAAACGGCCCCGGCATTTTTCGCCTGTTGAAACTCCTTATTTGCGTCAAGATTGTGCTCTTTTATAACCCGCCTAAGTAGGCTGTCGCTTGAAAGGAGTTGCAACTGGGTGTTTATATACGCAGGATCGGGATTTGACAGAATGCGCTGCCGGTCGTTTGTTACCAGATCGGGATTTATCTGTTCCAAATCCACCTGCACGACCGCACGAGCGGCATATATATCGGGCTTTCTTGCCATGTAGATGGTCGTCAGTGTAGTGATGAGAACCGCAATACCAACAACAAGCCATAACCGTTTTCTAATCGCTCGCCAATAATCGAACAACTGAAATCCGTCAGCCGCCTGCTGGTCACGATACGAAGGATATCGGCCGCCCGTAAGCATGTGCGGCTCAAACGGGCGGTCAAGTTCTGTATCATTTATCGGACTGCTGACTATCTCGCGAGTCTCTTTCATAAAGGCCTAAGGTATCGGAAATTTATAGATTACGTTGGGGACAGAACTTTTGATCGAGTTTGCCAGCCCGAGCAAAATCGATTTGGCTCGATCCTCCGAGACAGCCAGGATGTCGTTCGGTTCAAGATAAGGATCCTTGATCTTGCCTTTGTCTATCTGATTAAGGTCAAACACAAGCTCCTCTCTATCGACACTGCCCTGCCTCTGCCTCAAGATACGAACTTTACTTTTATTTGCCGCCGGTTTGAGACCTTCAGCGGATACAATCGCCTGAGTTAGTGTGATCGGTTCGCGAACCTTGTATGATCCCTGTTTGTTTACATTTCCGTAAACATAGATAATATCGGCATCCAAGACTGAGACGACATCGCCCGGCTGCATCCAAAAAGTTTGCTTCCCTTCCTGAATATCGCGAACCTTGAAACCGACGACCTGAACTTGATCGCTGTCAGCAGGGTCGCCGCTTTCCTTACAGTTGGAGGTGCTTCCGGTACGGGCGATCAAGAGGCGGGTGCCCGCTTCTTTGTTCGGACCGCCTGCCATTGCAAGCATTTCGAGTAAATGAATGCGGCGGTTAACGTAGAAATTACCCGGTTTTTCGACCGCACCAATAACAGCTACGGACTGCGATTTTTGTTCTGCAACAACAACATTTACCTGCGGGTCGCGTATAAATTTTTCTTTATAGGCTCCGGCGATCTCAGTTGCAAGTTCACGTTCAGTCTTGCAAACCGCTATGACCGGACGGTCTAATCGGAATAGTATGATCGTCCCATTCGGACTGACTGGAACTGTCTGATTAAGATCTGGGTGCCTAAAGACCTGTATATTAAGTACGTCCTGAAAACCTATGCGATAGCGGTCGTTCTTTGCCGAAGTCGAGGCAATCAGTGCGTCCGCAGGTAAAACCTTTGCGGGGTCGCTAATCGTTTGAGCCGCTAACGGAATACTGCCAAAAACAATGCAGACGCTGGTTGCGAATAAAATGTTTAAATTCCTCATAATAAATCCCTATGAGTTCACCAACGACTCAGACATACACTTATTTTACTATAGATTACCGATCAGTTTTTCGACAGAAAGACCAGAGCGCTTGCAATCGCTTATAGTAACAAATGCGTGTTGCTTTGAAAACATTAGTTTTGAAAGTGGGTGCAATTTAGCTACACTCTGATTCACACTTTTAAATGCATAAATGGAAACCGCGACGCCGATGCTTCGGCAGTATCTTGAGATCAAAAAACTGTATCCGGGAACGATCCTGTTCTTCCGGCTCGGTGACTTTTATGAGATGTTCAACGAGGACGCAATAGTTGGCTCCCGTGAACTCGAAATAACGTTGACGGCGAGGCATAAAGATTCGCCTAACCCGATCCCAATGTGCGGTGTTCCTCATCACGCCGCGTCAAGCTACATCGCCCGCCTGGTCCGCAAAGGTTATCGTGTTGCGATCTGCGATCAAACCGAAACCCCGACAAAAGGCGTAAAGCTTGTAAAACGGGAGGTTGTGCGTGTCATTACTCCCGGCACGGCCATTGATCCACAGCTCGTCGAGGCGAAAGATTCGGTTTATCTTGCATCCGTCTGCGGTAGCGGTGACAAATTTGGAGCGGCATTTCTTGAAACGTCGTCGGGCCATTTTTCGACAACTGAGATCACCGGGTCGGAGTCGTGGCAAAAAATTTGCGAGGAGATAGAGGCCTATTCGCCCCGTGAACTGTTGTATCCACAATCGTTGGAAAAATTGATCGGGCAGACATTCGGCTCGCATTTGACCGATGGTTCATCGTCGCTTTTTGGTGAGAGTATTT
>JBDSCV010000296.1:0-20863 GCA_039920905.1 Pyrinomonadaceae bacterium | reverse complement strand
GTCGATGTATTCCGGCGTGATCTCTCGGTTTATCGACGCGCTTATGTCCGGCAAATCGCCGGTGATCTATGGCGACGGTGAACATTCGCGGGATTTCACATACATTGCGAATGTCGTTGACGCCAATATAAAGGCGGCTCAAACCACAAAGGGTTTAGGCGAAACAATGAATATCGCGAACGGCGACCGGATCACTCTCAATGAGCTTTTGGACGTTCTGAGGAAGATCACAAACAATACTGACGTGGCTGCCGACTACCAGCCGCCGCGACTCGGTGACGTTAGGGATTCGCAGGCAAACAACAATCGTGCCGTCGAATGTTTGGATTATTCGGAAGTGGTCGGACTGGAAGAAGGGCTCAGAAGAACGATCGACTGGTGGAAATCGAGCCGCTTTGCTAGATAAGGATCGAAACAGTGGCAGCGTTTGAGAGTTGCCGGGTTTGAAACCAATCTGATAGCTTCAACCTCGAACTCCACAACTCTGAAACTTCCTACAACTCCGCAACTGAAAAGACTATCGTGGTATCGCAAACGCGCTGTCCTCGATTGTCGAGTTCACCAAAACCGTCTTTATATTAAAACTCGCATAAGCCGTCATCTGGCCGAGATCGAATCTTTGCGAATATTTCTTTGGAACGACGATGCCGTCCACCGTCTGAAACTGATCCACCTCGACCGATGTCGTGACTGTCCGCCCACCGACATCATAGCTCGATTCGTAGCCTTTGATCTGGCCCGTCTTTTCGTCGACAAAAAAATCGGTATAGAAACCCTCGGGCGTTGTCATACGAAAACCCTTTTTCTTCTTATTAAGCTCCCCGAGAGCCGTAATAATATAACCGGTGTCACCAACTTTTGGCAGCAGCGGAAATCCGAGGCTCGTGACCGGCGGCAGCGAAAAGCCTTGGATCGAAGAGTAAGTCTGCTGGCCGTCATAGATCTGTTTTAGCGACTGAACGGCGCTGTTTATCTCAAAATAATATTTCTCGCCGCTTATCGCGGTCGAAAACACTCCCGGCATTGCCTGATTAAAAACGTTTAGATCGACCGACCCTTTTATAACCAGCGATCTGATCTGCTTGAGCTTATCGCCGCCGTGCGCCGCAAGCGTCGTTCTTGCCATATCGAGCGGAGCATTTGCCGTCGCCACAGTAACCGGTTTTTCAGGGACCGGTTGCTTCGGCCCGGAGCCGTTCTGCGAAAATGCGGTAATAGATATAAGAGCAATGAAAAGAATTGAGCCAAATAACTTGTTCATAAAAACAGTATCCTTATTATCCGGATAAAATCAAAAGAGAGATCAAAAGTATTACGTTCTCACCCCTCTTTACGTTTCATTTATTAAATGCAGTCAGCATTTACCAATTAAACCGCAGTTGCAGCTCTATCCGGCGGTTTGGGCCGATTCCACCGCCACCGCCGCCGCCGCCAAATCCGCCGAAACTACCGGCCGTCGATGTCGACTGACCAAAACGGTTTGAACTAAGACTGCCGATCGGATTACTGAAATTAACCTTATTGAATAAGTTAGAGATATTGAGTCCGAGGTTCAGATTATATGGTTTTCGGCCATCACCGCCGCCAAAACCACCGACGCGAACTGCTCCGCCGCCGCCCCGACCGCCACCGCCAGGACCACCGGCGATAACTACATTACCTCCGCCTCCTCCGCTTGGCCCGCCGCCTGCCCCCGCTCGGCCTCCGTTTTCGCCGCCTCTACCACCGTTCCCGGCTGTTCGCGCGCCTGCCGACTTACCAAAACCAATGTTCTTGCCTATACGCATACCTACCGTAAAGTTGGACGGCCCCTGGCCGTAGTTTCTCGGTATGGTCGTATTGGGATCGTTACCGCCTGTGTTGCAAAATGAATTAGTCAGGCTGAGGGCGGTACACCGGCTCTTTAATTCGCCAAACGTGGGACGTTCATTGAAAAAGCCATCACCGTTTGTATCGACGCCCCGCGTAATATTGAACGGACGCCCCGAAAGAGCAGTAATGAATGGATTGACCGAAACGTTCCACGGCAGGGTAATATTTCCAAAAACAGTGAAACTCTGGCGGATGTCCCCAGCGGTTCGCCCGTTTTCGTCTGAAAGATCATAGCTATAGGCCGGAGCACCGCCCCCAAAACCATCCGTGTCGCCCTTTGAAAATCCAAGCCCATAATTAATGAACATCGAGAATTTTTGGCTAAAATTACTTCGCAGATTCAGATTTAGGCGATTCGAATTGATCGTGCCGCTCGACTCGTAAAAATTCATATTGCCAAAACTCGGCTGCGGCCTCAGCGATCCCGAACAGTTTATCTGCAATGGACAGATCGGGGCATTCACATTCCTTGTTCTCAGCTGATGCAGCGACCGCGTAGTGATAAACGTCGTGGCAAGAGTCATTTTTGGCGTCAATGCTCTTTCGACGGAAATAACAGCCTGCATTGAATATGGAGCCTGCAGCACCGGGGATACGCCGCGGATCGTATTCGACTGCGGAAGCGCAGCCAGGATCTGGGCGGCCGTCGGAACATTCGTCACACCTGAGACTGTGAAAACAGGCTGCGAAAGCAACGCTATCGCGGCTGCTCTGCGAACCGGATCGGGGTCATTCGCACTTACCAATAGGCTGAGCTGCTTTGACCCGTTAAAACGCTGGGCTTGCAGCGTATTGTTTTCGTTGAAACGGTCGTAAAATATACCCGCACCGCCGCGTAAAACCGTCTTGGGCGTTTTTGCACCGCCGGCTCCCGGCGACCATGCAAAACCGAACCTGGGCGCAAAGTTAAATTTGCTGCTGATATTGGTCTGATTTTCGTAACGAAGGCCAAAACTCAAAAGGAGTGCCGGGCTGTATTTCCAATCATCAGTCAGAAAGAGCCCAACATCATATTGCGAAACATCGGCAAGCGGGTTTCCGGTCGTGATCGTAAACTGCGTCGGATTAAAGCGCGTGCCGACCGCACCCGTGATCTTGCCCTTATATTGATCGATCGATGTAAGAGCAGCCGAAACTAACGTGCATGTTGGCGGATTGACCGGATCGCAGCCAGCGGGTGACCTCACCTCGCCAACTCCAGGAAAGGCAAACGTTCCGGCATAATTACTCTCCGAGCGGTCGGTCAGGCTGACGCCGCGAAGCCGGCCGCCGAATTTGAGCGAATGCTGAGATTTTCCGTCAAACGACGTGCTTGTAAAATTGTTTAATTCGAATGATCTGTTTTGATTAAAGCTCATCCCGATCGATGCCCCGCCACCCGTAAAAGCCGATGACACATTGATGGTCGGAATGGTATTGTCGCCATTCTGCTCACGCCGCGAATTGCTAAATTCAAAACGCGTCTCATTCACGGTTTTGGCATCAAGGATCATCGTTTCGGTAAAACGAAGCTCATGTTCCCGGCTCGAGCTTTTGTAGGCCCTCGAAAGTAAAGAAGTGTCACCTATGCCAGGATTATTTGAGCTTGAACGTGAAAAGCTGTACCGCGCAACCAGCGTGTTCTTATCGTTGATCGCATAATCGAAACGCGGTGCGAGCCTGAAATTTTTTGTCGGCTGCCGCACATCGCGTCTAAAACTGACAACGTTTAGCGACGGATCAAGTATTTGAGCGTTGATGATCGCGTTGTTATCATTATCGCGGTTGTTTACGTCGAGAAAAAACGAGGATTTCCCTTTCGTGATCGGCCCTGAAATATTTCCGCCATAAACTCTGGACTGGGTCGGCGCCCGGTTTATGGCAAACGGATTGCGTGAATTGAGGCTTTCGTCATTAAAAGAGCCGTTAAATGAGCCGCGCCACTTATCCGAACCCGGTTTGGTGAGAATCTCGATGCGGCCAAACCCGATGCGGTCATATTCGGCAGAGAACGGGTTAGCGTTAATGCGGATCTCACGGATAGATTCTTTTGACGGCAATTGCCCGCCGGTAAACCCGTCGATGTAAATTTGTCCGCCATTCGGCCCAGCCGCGGCACCCGCGAGCGCCTGAAGAGCCGCCGCCAGTTCGTCCGGATCGTCGGGCAAAGCATCAAGGTCCTTGCCCTTAATCACGGTCGCATCGGCGTTGTTGTCAGGTTCGTTTGAGACTTGAGTGTTGTTAGAGACCTCAACGTTTTCCTCGACGCCAGCGACCGTAAGAACGAGAATTAGTTCGTTGCGCGTTCCCGATGTGACAGCCACGTCCGCGTTCTCGTAAAGTGCAAATTTCGGAGCGATAGCTTTGATAGTGTATGTTCCGGGGGCGAGGCCCGCAATGGCATATTCGCCTTTCGAATTGCTGATGGCCTGCTTTTGCGTACCGTCGGCCGCAACAGCCGTAACTGCTGCGCCGACAACGATCGCTCCGAGACTATCGACAACCTGACCACCTACGCTTCCTGCGGTCTGCGCAAATGCGGCTCCCGCCGAGATGGCGAAAATCAGGGCAAGAAAAAAAACTGATCGAATGAGTTTCATGATAAATAGATAACCTTTTGAATATAAATTTTATAGCGGTAAATTTTTCCGCCGCTATTAATAAAAATTACGGAAAACTGACACCGTCGAGTCCCGGGATATTAATTCCCGCCTGAACACCCTGTCCCCTCTGACCGACGCCCGTTGCTTGTGCGGCACGTAGAAAAGGTTCAACACCCGCGATCAGCTTGATCGCCTTGATGCGGTCCATATTGACGTTTTTGGTACTTGACAGAGCGATGATATCGCCGACCTTTAGATCAACGGATGTAATATTTGGAAAGCGGTCCAGCATATCTTCTATGCTGCCGGCTGGCCTCTGGCCGCCAAATCCACGTTCTGCTCCCGGCGCTTGTCCAGATGCGCCCGGGGTCGCGGGCTGGGCTGGGCCCTGACCTGCGGGCCGGGGTCCGCCCGCTCCCGCTATCTGAAGTCGAGCCATCTGTTCGGCCATCTCGGCCGGAAATCTTTTTAAGACTGAAGTGTCGCCGATCACGACCGTTACATCCTTACCGGTCTGTAAATTCTTAATGAGAACCTCGTTTTTTGCCGCATCAATCGATTTAACTGTTCCGGCAACCGTTTGGAATGCTCCGGTCACGACCTTTTCGGCCGAAAAGCTCATTCCATCAGCGCTCCGGTCGCCCAAAGCACGCAGCATGTCTCCTGCTTTTACCTCGGCGATCGAGCTGTCTTTCGCCTCATCGAAACGGATCGAATCTTGCGCGTAACGCAGAAATTTAGCCGATTCTTTCGGGGTAAGCGTGACATTTGAACTGCCCGTCAGGCTGCGAAGTTCAACATTGATCTGATTTGTCTGGGGATCAACCTTGACGACACGGCCCATAATACCGCGTTTTTGCCACTCGGCGGCGTCCTTGGCATTCTTTGCAGCGATATCCGCCTTAGTGACGAAATACACCGTGCGGGCGTTCATCGATTTACCGTCTGATGCGAGCAGCGCCGAGACGGTCACTTTGTCACCAACACCAACGTCAGCCAATACACCGGGCGTTGCCGTCGCCGGATTCATGTTTTCAGCCGAAGCACGCTTAAACGCGGTCTTTTCAGTAAGTATGACCTCAGACTGTCCCGTCTTGGTCGTGATGACAATTGATCTTGCGCCGATCGCCGTTACGTCACCGGCAATATAAGTAGGCCTAATCGCGGCCTCCGGCGTTTGGGCGAAAACCAATCCGGAGACGCCCGAAAATAGAAATATAAAGACAGTAAGAACAGTATTCTGAAGCATAATTGTATTAGAAACACCACGATTCATACGCACTTCGATTTCAAAAGTTGCGTCTATCAAGGACTATGACGTTAATTGTAACAGTAAGGTTTGAGGCTATTTGTAAAGAAATGTAAAAAACTGCAAGCATTCGCTTTACGGGTTTTTCCACTTGGGTATGGAGCGTCCCGTAAGTATCAAACCGATACCGACGGTGAACACCGTAAACAGAGCGATCAGCCAAATATATGGAAGCGATAGGAGAAGCGTCCAAAAAAGAACGCCGATGAGAATGGCCAGCGTTTCGGAACGGTTATTTTCGGAGAGAAAATGCTTTTGAAATAGCTTTCCGAGACTCACCTGCAATGACACGCGTCCTAATACATATGCTAAGAGAAGCACAATAACCCCCATTATCGAAAGTGTCGCTCCAAGATAGTTCGGAAGGGCGACAAATCCCACGACTATCAGAGCGGCAATAAAAAGAAAGGCCCCGGCCCCAAGCGCGCAGATCTTTAACGCGGATAGTTGTATCCGGGCAACGGATCGACTGACCGCACCGGGGGCAATAGTCGTAACAACAATTGAGACGAGAAACCATAAAAGGGCAACCAGAATACGCTGCGCAAGAAAACTCAATGAAAAGCTCGGCGAGAAAAGTTCCGTGGGTTTTTCTCCAAAATTTCGCAGCTCTTCTTCAAACGCGCCGATGGTCACGGTTTGCTTTCCCGGCTCCCGGAGTGCAGATTCTCCCTCCTGTTTATAGCTTCCGCCGAAAACGACAACATCACCGCCGATGTGGGTTCGCTCTTTTTGTACAATATTTCCACCGATCGTCGCGACATCCTCATCCACTTCACCTTCAACAGTGATGTCCCCGCCAATGGCGAGAGCACTCTTTGCCCGCTTTTTAATGATTATGGATTTACCGAATGCGATTACGTCCTGTTCCGGTGCGTCATTGACGATAACAGTTGTCTGGTCTTCGGATGTTGAGATCTCAGGATTGGCCAGAACGGCTATACAGAAAAGCTGGAGGAAACATAAAAACAGCAATATTTCCGCGAGACCGTGCGGAAATTGCGGCCGGGATAATGCTGTCTCTGTTGAGTATTCCACCTAGTTGAAGGATGATCACACGCGACGCAAACGCAGAAATTTTCGCCAGATGAACATCAGCGAAACAAAGAAAACTCCAACTGCCATAGCCGACATCACCGTGTCAACGCGAAACTGAGCGGCCACCGAGCGGACAACAACAACCACACCGACAAAGAGCGAGTAGATCAAATGTCCAAAAATGCTGCCCACAGCCGCTGTCTGGTCAACGAAGGTCGAAACTCCGTCAAAAACCCTCGTGGCCTCGGCCCCCATCGCAAAAAGGACGAACAACAGCAAACCCACACAAATAAATACTGCGTTAAACTGCTCCCTCGGCCGCCGCAGACCGCTGACCGTGCTTTCGGCGTTAGCGACGATAAGCTTTGTAAAGTTCGCCGGGAGTTCCATCTCTCTTTCCTGTCTGAGGCTTGAATTTAAACCGCAAAGAAACTGCTTTTGCTGATTTAATTCAAGCGAGCAAATATGACAATCAGCAAAATGAACATTAAGTTCAAATTCGCGCGCCGAGTCGAGTTCGCCGTCAATATATGCGGCGATATCTTCAGTCGGGCACTCAAAGCCTGTGATGTGTGTCTGTTCCGTCATTCTACTTCAGAAACTTGATCGTCAGCGGGTAATCCCAAAACTCGCCGTTATTTGCCTTGATGCCGCCGATGATCGGAAAAATAATTGCCATCAACCAAACTGCAGCCCCGGTCAAAAACCCAACCAAAACAAACATCAGGATAAAACTCACAATGCCGTAGATCGTGGCCGAGATCATCCAGTTGGTAACCATTTTGCCGTGCTCGTCGAGGACCGGCATTTTTTCCTTTTGTGTCTGCCAAAGGACGATCGGCAGGACGATTCCGATCGGAAAAACCAGAGCGAACGCCAGGCTGGACAAATGTAAAAACATTCCCATCTGCCGTTGATCAGGCGTTTGCAAAGATGACGGCTGGATCGGCTGCATATTAAAACTCATCGTTTATACCCCCGTAAAACCTCTTTCAATAAAAATATCGCGCATCATTTCGCGGGCCCGAAAAAGCCTGTTTTTCACGGTTCCGAGCGGAAGACCCGTCACTTCGGCGATCTCGTCATAACTCATGTCGCGGGCGTGGCGCAATAAGATCAGGTCGCGATAGGCAGTCGGCAGGCATTTTACGACCGAGTCGATCTCGGTTCGCCATTCGCTGCGTTCGTGGTCCTGTTCGGGTGACGCCCCGCGGCTCTCGATCTGTATCTGATATGTGCCGTCGGCATTTTCGGCCTCAAGACTTTGCGGCGTCACGGAATTACGTCGCATGTGGTCGATCGCCGCGTTATGAGCGATGCGGTAAAGCCATGTCGAAAATTTATATTCGGAGCTGTACTTAGTAAGCGAGTTGTAAACCTTTATGAAAACTTCCTGCGTGACGTCAAGGGCGGACTCATATTCACCGAGCATCCGAAATACATAGCTCGTGATGGGCCGTTGATACCGGCGGACAAGTTCCTCAAAACCATCGGTGCGGCCATTCACTGCATTCACGATCAACTCACCGTCTGTGAGTTTTCTGATGCCTTCAATTGAGATCACCTGAGCCTTCATAGTGCGCTGAATATTGCGGTAATTTTATCTACTTTGTTTCAATCTGCAAGAGCTAGGAAAGATTTAACCACGAAATACACGAAACACACTAAATAAAGAAAAAGAGTTTCTTTTATTTCGTTTCTTTGGTGTATTTCGTGGACAAACTCTTAAATTCCAAGGGCTGCGAGTCCGGCTGGTGCGGCAATATCGTCAAAACTTAGTTCGCCGCCCGGAAGACTCAGTCCGACTGCGTCGGGCGATAAGACTCTCAGGTTCTTACCCAGAGCCTCCGACGCAATGCTTTGAACCTTCGCCGAAACTAGGCTCTTACCGATAACGAGCAGACGTTCGAGAATTCCGCCGAATTGTCCGCCGCCAAACCGGTCGTTGTAAAACATAACGAGCCGGTAAATTTCGTCGTCAATCTCGGCCGGCGTACAGGTAACGGAACGCACAACCGCCGGCTCTGAACCTCTAAGGAGCAGCGCCGTAAATCCGTCGTCATTGCCGCTGATAAGCAGCGAATCGCTTTGATCCTGCTTGTCAATGAGCCAGTTTGCCTCACCCACGGCACGCGGCAAGATGAGTCCGGCCTTTAGGCCCATACTCTCAAAATGTGTTTCGTATTCGTCGATAACGGACAGCTTTACGGCGGTGGCAAAATACCGGACACGGCCATCTCGGTCGGGCGAAATCTTTTGCTTAGCAAGCCTAAGTTCGGCGGCGGGTGCCCCAAAACTCTGCTCGGCCTTCCAGTCCAAAACCTCATCGGCCTCTTGTTTGGAGGCGGGCTCACTCTCGAGAGCCAGGATCGCGGTGCGGGCCGTATTGCTCGGCAAAGCGACAGACCAGCGTTTTTGACCTAAAAGCCCGGCGATCTCAATTACTTCTTGCAATGAAGCCGCAAATTGGGCGTCGTCGGAAATATTTCTGTCAAGAAAACTCGGCACGATAAGCCCTGGCAGCAGTTCGACCGACGCGGCCCGTTTGATCGCAAATTGTCCCCGACCGCTGCCCTGTAGGGCCACCGCCGAGATAACATGTGTCTCGATTCCCAATGCGGCGTTTGGATAATTAGGCTGTGTGAGCGAAGAAAACATAAATTAGAGCGATTTAGTATTTGTCGAAAGGTTCGCCGTTGCTGTCCTGGCCCTCAGCCAGACTTTTGACGTCTATCAGCCCCTGTCCGGCATCCGGCGAGTTTGTATCCTCACCCTGGATTTCGTCCCAATCCGTTTTTTCCAGGATCGGATCGACCGGCTTTTCCCGGAGGTACTTTTCAGTAACGAGATCATCAACGGATTTTGGCAGCTTGCCTTTATCGGCCCTAAATTGATCTATCGCTCTGCGCACCTGCCACAGGTTTTCTTTCAGAACCACTTCGCGTGCATTTCGCACACTTCTTTCGTAGGTGGGAATCGCAACCGATAGCAGAATGACCATGATAAACATCGCGATCATCAGCTCGAGCAGCGAAAACCCCTTGTGAGCGCGGAGTGCAGAGTGCGGGGTGCGGAGTGCGGCATCCGGTCTCCGCGACTCCAAGTCTCTGTGTCTCAGTGTCTCTCTTCTACCAGTCACTATACTTTTCCCCATTCAAGGCCTCGTCCTTCGAGCCAGACCGGACATCAAACACATTTATATCGTCCCAGTTTTCCGAGTCAGCGGACTGATATGACGAACGCAGTTTCCATTCACTCTCACCGGTCATCGGGTCAACCGGCAGTTCGCGGAGATACACCTTTATGATCTCTTTGTCCTGATTTATCTCGGTCGCCTGCGGAGTGTCATCGGTTATCCCGTTGCCTCCCTTTATGTTCAAACTACGTGGTTTGACCCGAACGCCGCTCACCAAAATTTCGAGCGACGGCGGAAAGCGGTCAAGATTTTCCGAATCAAATATCTTGCAATCGTCGATCACCACACGGCTTCGCGGATCAATCGGCACGTTGCCGCCGCCTCGTATAGTCTGATTTGTGGTAAACACCGCACCCTGCGGACAGGCACCGAAAGTATCACGCTTAAACTCATCGAGGGCGCTACGGATCTCACGGAGGGATTCGCGCAGCCTGACCTCTTTCTGTCGTTTGACAGAATTTTGGACCATCGGGATCGTCCCCATGACAAGGATGGCGAGCACACCGAGCGTAATGATCAGCTCAAGCAAACTGAATCCGGCGAAGCGCTTGTCGTGGATCACAGTTTTCACAGTCAATTAGTCTTGAAACTTGACGGTGAAATTCTTTCCGTCTGCCGTCAAGAAATTAAGCACGTCGCGGTCAAATGCGATCTCGGGCCGCCCGTTTTTGAGGACTTCGATCTCGATAAAGGCCAGCGTTCCCGTGGAATTCATCTCTTTTCCGTCCTGAGCGGTCAACGATACATACATTTTGCCGTTCTGGTTCAGAAAAGGTGTCGCCGCCGAATTTGAGACCGTAGTGCCAAACACGTCGCCAAACGTGACGTTGCGGACGGCAAGCTGTTTAGCGTCAAACTTAAGTCCCATGACCGCCGATCTGAATGTGCCGTTTCCCTTTATCAGTACCGGGATCTTTAACTTGTCACCCACTTTCATCTCGGGCAGCTCGGCTCCAAGTCTAAGTTCGACCGCCGGAGCCGCCGATGGTTCGGCATTTGGTTCTTTCGACACGGGCTGCGTATCTGATGTTTCCACGATAGCCTTTGACGTGTCCGAGGTCTGGTTTAATTTCAGTGTCTTTACGCCGCTGTCAATCGGTCTCAGATTTGGCATCGAGATCTCAACCGGTTTTGCAGTTGCCGTGTCGGTCGAAGCAGGCGATGTCTTTTGGCTCACGACCGTTGAGTCCGTTCTAACATATTCGGGAGCTTCGACCGGTCTGTCGGGAAGCTGAACGACGGCCGTATTTGGGGCACGTCTGGCCGCAGCCAGCATTTCCTGATGGTCATCCTCAATAAGCATTGCCTCAAGCGAACTATTTGTCGGAACGGCGAGACTGCCGGTTGGGCGTTCGATCTCGTCATCCGGCAAAATGGCCGGTGCCCTTATCACACGCGGCGTCACGGCGATCACGATGTCGACCTGACGGTTGTCGCGCGTCGGAGCGCTGAACAATCTGCCAATGATCGGGATCATGCCAAGAAGCGGCAGTCCGGATCGACCCTTGGTCTCGATTCCCTGAGCCACGCTTGCCAGCAGAAGCGTCTTATTGTTCTGAATACGAGCCGTCCCCTTGATCGTGCGTTCGGTAAAAGTCGGGGTCAGCCCGCCCGCACCGGCAACATCCTTTGACTCGATCTCCATTGCCACCTGAACGTCCTGATTCGGAAAAACGATCGGCTTAAATTTTAGCGTCAGGCCGACTTGTTCGTAATTAATGACATCCGAAACAACGCCGCCATTATTTACATTTCCGCCCGTCTGAAACGTCGCCGACCGCACCGGAACACGCTGGCCAATACGGGCTGACGAATCTTCGTTATTAAATGCGTGGATCTGTGTGGAGGCGATGAGTTTTGTGTCCGACTTGGTCTGGAGTGCCGATATCGAGCTCACCGGGAGGCCGATCGCAATGCTCAGGGCGTCAGTACCGCTGAACGGTAACCGTCTCGTAATCGGGTCGCCCGGCCCGCCGTGAAGTACGGGGAAACCAACGCCGCCGATATTCGTGAGTGTACTGCCGGTGCCGCTGGCCGTGCCAAGCTGGTTGCCAAACTGCATCAGATCGCTCTTGTTTACCTCATAGATCGCCACATCCATCACGACCTCCGCCCGGTCCTTATCCAGCGACGTTATCAATTTGCCGATAAGACGGATATTTTCTTCGGTATCGCGGATCGTAATACTGTTTGTCGCATCGTCCGTTAGAACTATGGTCTGACTGCGGCCTGGCTGTGCCGGAATTGCGGTTTGCACGACCTTGGCGACGTCTTTAGGACTGGCATTCGATAGATAAAAGGTGCGCAGGACCAATTGTTGAAACTTCATTCTCTGTGCCTGATTCGCGACCAGGATGGTCCGAGGGCCGACCTTTTGAAAGAATAGGTCCTCTTGGAGGAATAGATAATCAAGCGCGCGGGCCGGTGTAACACTATGCAATTCAATATAGGTTTTCCGGTCGGGGACATTAAACGAAACTTTGTCGAATAGGACATTCAGGTCAAGATAGTTTGCCAACTCCTTGATAATAGATTGCAGATTAACGCCCGCCGGAAATAGGATGTCACGCAATGTTTCAAGCTTCTGCGGCAGTTGCTGAGGAGTGGCTCCGTTTGAAGACACATATCCGGTCTGAACCATTTTCACTTTGCCGGGTTCGTCTTTGCTGTCGTCCGCGACCCCGTCAACCACATTCCTCTGCAGCCTAACCATCCGTTCCATCTCGGATTTTGCAAGCTCATTGGTCGGGTCAAACGCATATGACCGTCGAAACGCGACATACGCGGCCTCATAGTCTTTTTCTTTTGCCGCGGTCGTTCCTTTTTTCATAAACATCTGCGATGCGTTGAAAAGGGCCCGCGTCAGATGAAGTCGGAATTCCGGATTCTTGGGGCTGTCGGCCACCGCGAGGGCAAATTCCTCGACAGCCTTGTCCCATTGCTCCGTATCCTCGTGCTTCATTCCAGCACTAAAATGCTTTTTACCATCTGTGAATGCAAAGACCGACACGGGCGAAAGCATCGACACCAGGAGAAATAAACTAATGAAAAGGCGGACGTGAATTGATTTTTTCATAACTATTTTAATGTGGTCCCCGAACTTAACGGTAAAAGAATATGCGGTCGAAACATCACACGCCGTGCGGACGGCAAAGTTTCAAATTATTAGCCGCAAAAGGTGTCAAAAATTTAATTGCTTAATTTTCGGTTTATTGAACAAAAAAAGCAAGCGAAAAATGCTTCTCGGACAAACTAATTCTTCCCGAGCTGGCGTCGGAGATAATCGAGAGCCGCCTGGCTCGCACGCCAGCGGATAAGATAACGGTCGCCCGGCAGCACGATCTTTACCGACTTGACGACTTTCTGCCCAGCGTAGCCGATGAATACCGTTCCGACCGGCTTTTCGTCGCTGCCGCCGTCCGGCCCCGCGATGCCCGTGACCGAGATCGCGTGGTCGGTCGCGGCAAGGCGGAGCATACCGGCGGCCATTGCCTCAGCACACTCGGCGCTGACGGCGCCGTAATTTTCAATAATTTCAGCGGCGACATTGAGCGATCTGATCTTAGCCTCGTTGGAATACGTGACAGCACCTTCCATAAAATAGGCGGACGAACCTGAAACCGCGGTAAAACGCTGTCCGATCAGCCCGCCGGTGCAGCTCTCGGCGAGGGAAACGGTTTCGCCTAGTTCTTTTAGCCTATGTCCGACAACCTCTTCCATCGTCTCGCCGCTTGTAGAAAAGACCGCGTTCCCTAACGCTGCGGCCAGCTCGCCAGCAAGCTTATCGGCCATCGCCTGAGCCTTTTCGGCATCATCCGACCGGGCCGCAATATGTATCTCGACCTCGCTTTTATTAAACAGGATCGAGGTTTGCACGTCAGGATAAGTGGTATAGATGGGTGCCGCAATCTCGTCAACGGCAGATTCGCCTTTGCCGGAAACGCGGAGCAGCCGACGTCTTAGATAGATTTCACCCGCGATCGCCTTCAATTGCGGAAAGACATGTTCCGTAAACATCGGCTGATTCTCACGCGGCGGCCCCGGCAAAACGACGAGCATTTTGCCGTCAATCCCAGCCAACATTCCGACCGCCGAACCGTTTGGATTTGGCAAGATCTCGGCCCCGTCGATCACATACGCTTGCCGCTTGTTTATCTCCGGCATTTCGCGGCCCCATGCCCGAAAACGCTCACGCAAATGTTGTTCGATATGATCGTGATAGACCAATTCGCGCCCAATCGCTTTCGCGGTAAATTGCCGCGTAATGTCGTCCTCGGTGGGTCCCAAACCGCCGGTCGTAATCACAATATCGGAGCGTCGAACCGCATCGCGCACAGTTTCCTCAAGCCGCGCACCGTCATCCCCGACGATCGTTTTAAGTTTAACGTCGATGCCGATGTCGTTGAGTTTTCCCGTGAGCCAAAGACTGTTTGTGTCGGTTTTATCCGGCGTGAGAAGCTCGTAACCGATGGCGATGATTTCAGCAGACAACATAATCAGTTGTCAGTTGCGGGTTGTCGGTTGCCTCTGTCTTCCCGACAACTGGCAACTGACAACCGACAACTGCTCTAGTCCTTGTAAATCTCCACTACCGGTTTGCCGTCGGGGCCGATGTAGGCGCGGTACATGCCTTCTGAGTTGAACGATATTGCCATGTTGCCAAATTTGTCCATCGCGATCACGCCGCCGTCGCCGCCGAGCTTTCGCAGCTTTTGCTGGATCACCCGGTCGGCTGCGTTCTGCACGGCAAGGGCTTGATACTCCATCAGAGCCGAAATATCGCGTGCGACGCCGAGACGAATAAAATATTCCCCCCAACCGGTCGCCGAAACCGCGCACGTGTCGTTATTCGCATACGTTCCCGCTCCGATTATCGGAGCATCGCCGACGCGGCCGTATTTCTTGTTGGTCATTCCGCCGGTCGATGTTCCGGCGGCAAGATTGCCATTGCGGTCAAGCGCGACCGCACCGACCGTGCCAAATTTGTTGTAAGGCAATTCAGATGTCGGCGTACCCGTCTGACCAATTTTTTTCTCGCCAGTCGCAGCCTTTTCTTTCTCTTCTTTAAGGATATTTTGCAGCTGATCCCAACGTTCCTGCGTAAAGAAAAATTTTTGATCAACCAGCTCGATCTGCTGTTCTTTTGCGAATTTTTCGGCTCCGTCGCCCGCCATCATTACATGAGGGGATTTTTCCATCACCGCACGTGCCAGCGTGATCGGATTTTTGATATGATGAAGCCCGGCAACTGCTCCGGCGGCCAGCGTTTTGCCGTCCATTATCGAAGAATCAAGCTCATTCTTGCCATCCGCAGTAAAAACGGCACCCTTTCCCGCGTTAAAAAGCGGCGAATCCTCGAGCATCCTGATCGCCATTTCGACCGCATCGAGGCTCGATTTGCCATCCTGAAGAGCCTTATATCCGAAAAGCAGCACCTCTTCGAGTTTCGCCCTATATTCTTTCTCTTTTTCAGGCGTCAGTGAACCGCGTTTAATGACGCCGGCGCCGCCGTGGATCATGAAACCGAGCGCCGGGTTTTGCGGCGATTGAAGGTGTTTTATCTCCTTAAAAGTTCCCTTTTGGGCGAAACAAAGCGTGGGCAAAAACAGCAGGCAAAAAATGAGTATCGTCGCTACTTTTTTCATATAAATTTTCTATTTTACCGACATTAGATAGTCTCGAACCATCTTCATATCTTCCCACACCTCGCGTTTTTTGTGCGGGTCGCGAAGCAGATAAGCAGGATGAAACGTCGGCATTACCTTGGTTCCGAGATAATCGTGAAACTGGCCGCGGAGTTTGCCGATCGGCACCTTTGTTTCGAGCAGATTCTGCGCGGAGGTGGCACCCAAAACGACGATCACTTTTGGCCGGACAACGGCGATCTCGCGTTTCAAAAAGGGCTTGCAGGCGATGGTCTCATCAGGTTCCGGGGCACGATTGCCCGGCGGTCGGCATCGGTTAATATTGCCGATAAAAACGTCGTCGCGGCTAAACCCGATTGCCATCATTATTTCGGTAAGGAGCTTTCCGGCACGCCCGACAAACGGAAATCCCTGCTCGTCCTCATCTGCGCCTGGAGCTTCGCCAACAAACATCAGATCGGCGTTAGCGTTCCCCGTGCTGTTGACGACCTGCGTACGTCCCAGCGTACCCAATTTGCAGCGTTTGCAATTCGGCCCGATCTCAGCGCGAATCTGCTCGATCGTGTCGGTGGCAACAGGCAACACTCCGCCCAAAGAGGTTCCATAAATCTGAGTTCCACTTACCCCAATGCCCCGAGGCGGGGCAGACGTAGGCCGTTGTAATAAAGATGGCAGAGACGCAAGCCGCGAACCAGTCGGACGCGGCTCAGCCTTTGGAACTTCAGATCTCAAATTTGAAATTTCAGATCTGATATGCGGAATTCCCACCCCTCCCAAAACCGGACTACTATCAACTGCCTTTTCAGAGAATTTCACATTTAACGAATCAACGCCAAGCTCCTGTAAATACAACACTTGTTCTATTGCGTCAGCGATTAATTTTGGGAATTCAGCGGATCGGGACATAAATAATTAGCTTTTCAGCAATCAAAAAACCGCTATTTACCTTTTGTTTCTAATCTTTTTCTCAGCTTAATGACCGCATCCAATATCCGCTCGGCCATCTCTCGCTTTGGCATAAGCGGAAGGTCGGTTTTGCCGCCCAAGCGGGTCAGGATCGTGGCGATGTTTGTATCGGTGTTAAAACCGGCTCCCGCTTTTGTGATGTCATTGGCAATGACAAGATCCAGGCCTTTTTTCTTCATTTTTGATCGGGCGTAGCCGATCACATCGGTCGTCTCAGCCGCAAAACCGACGACGAGCATCCCGTCGGGCCGATTTTTCGACGCTTCAGCCAAAATGTCCTGTGTTTTCTTGAGTTCTAGGATCATAAAGTCGCGGCCGTCTTTCTTGATCTTTCCCTCAGCCGCATTAGCCGGAGCATAATCCGCAACCGCCGCCGCACCGACAAAGACAGTCGCCGACGGCAGCTCTTTGACGACCGCATCATACATCTCGCTCGCCGACACCGCGCGGATCACGTTCACATTTTCCGGCGGATCTATCGTCGTGACGCCAGCAACAACGGTCACATTCGCTCCTCGCTCCGCTGCCGCCTCCGCGAGTGCAAAGCCCATCTTTCCTGATGAGTGGTTTGAGATGAACCGCACCGGGTCGATTGCCTCTCTTGTTCCGCCGACCGTTATCAGGATGTTTTCACCTTGCAAATCACCCGGTTGTAACACACTCCCTACGGGTCGGGTTTCCGCCTTTGCGTCTTTGCCGCTTTGCGTCTTTGCGTTAAGAATTTCTAAAGCCTGAGCAACAATATTCTCAACATCCTCAAGTTTTCCCGTCCCGACAGTTTTACAGGCCAATTCGCCAGCAATCGGCTCGACAAAATGCACTCCGTCTTTTTTTAATTGCGTGACATTTCGCCGAGTCGCGCGACTGTCCCACATAGTTGTATTCATCGCGGGAGCAACCATTACCGGAGCAGTCGAAGCCAGATATGTTGACGACAAAAAATCATCTGCAATGCCGTTGGCAAATTTGCCGATTATATTCGCCGTCGCCGGAACGATCAGCAGCAGATCGATATTTTGCGAAAAATTGATATGCGCGATCGGATCAGGGTTTGTCGGATCGTAATCGTCCACGATCACATGATTGTCCGTCAATGACCGAAACGTCAGCGGCTGAATAAATTCGGTCGCGTGCTTCGTCATCGCCACCGAAACTTCACAGCCCGCCTGTTGCAGCGAGCGCAAAACCTCGACAGCCTTATACCCCGCGATCCCTCCCGTTACGCCTAAACCTATACGAAATTCCGTCATGCCGATATTCTATCTCAAATGCATCAAAATGTTATATTTGGAATATGAAACCGGAAACCCTTTCAAGCGAAAATATTTACAAAGGCAGGATATTTGGTGTCCGCATCGACGAGATTCGCGAAGGCAATCTTGAATACAAACGTGAGATAATCGTCCATAATGGCAGCGCGGTGATCGTTCCTGTCTTTGCGGACAATACTGTTGCTGTCGTCCGGCAATACCGCCATGCGGCTGGCAAATATCTGCTTGAGATTCCCGCCGGTTCGCTTGACGGGGACGAATTACCCGAAACGGGAGCGGCCCGCGAACTCGAAGAAGAGATCGGCGTGACGGCCGGCAAGATTGAGAAGATCGCCGAGTGTTACGTCTCACCCGGATTTTTGACCGAGAAAATGTATGTTTTCTTAGCCACAGAGTTCACAGAGACAGGACAAAATTTAGAAGAAGATGAACTTATCGAGGTCGAACGCCTCACATTCCCCCAAGCCTTCGACCTCATCCGCAACGGCGGGATCGAAGACGCCAAGACCATGGTCGGGCTGATGCTCGCCGGAGCACGATTTGGTTTTTCGCTGTAACCTTGCTCTGGACTTGACCTAAACTGCCAATTTCGATATTCTGTCAGTTCGCGTTTTTGCGGAGATTTCTATCTGTGTGTGTGAATATGAGTACTACTTATTTTCCTAGCGGAAAAGGTTTAGCAGAAAATCGGAAATGGCTAGTCGTCGATGCTAAGGGCAAGACGGTCGGACGTTTGGCGACTGAGGTGGCCCGCATCCTTTCGGGTAAGAATAACCCGGCTTGGACGCCGTTCCTTGATATGGGCGACCATTGTGTCGTGATCAACGCCCGTCACGCCGTGTTTACCGGTGCGAAAGACGATCAGAAGATCTATTACCGCCACACCCTATATCCCGGCGGTTTGCGTGAGACGACAGTCAAAGAAATGTTTGATAAGAAACCTGAAAAGGTGATCGAACTCGCCGTTCGCGGCATGCTGCCGAAAACAAAGCTCGGCAAGGCAATGGGAAAGAAATTAAAGGTTTACGCCGACGGCGAACATCGTCACATCGCGCAGAAACCGGAGGCAAGGGAAATCTAGTTGCCGGTTGTCAGTTGTCGGTCGCCGGAGAAATCCGAAACTGACTACTGACTACTGACTACTGACTACTAACGAATATGGCAGACATTCAATATTACGGCACGGGCCGCAGAAAAACTTCGACAGCACGTGTTTACCTTCGTCCCGGCAGCGGAGCCATCACGGTTAACAAGCGTGAATTTAACTCCTATTTCCCTAACGAAGCGTTGCAGATGATTATTCGTCAGCCGCTGCGTTTGACGGAAACGGTCGAGCAGTTCGACATTCTAGTCAACGTCGATGGCGGTGGACAGGCCGGACAGGCCGGTGCCGTTCGTCATGGCATCACGCGTGCGTTGCTGGAATTTAACGCTGATTTGCGTCCGGCTTTGAAAAAGGCGGGCCTCGTCACACGTGATCCGCGTCAGAAAGAGCGTAAGAAATACGGGCAGAAAGGTGCTCGTGCGAGATTCCAATTCTCGAAACGTTAAGAAAATGATTTTTGATCTTCGATTTTTGATCTTTGATTTAGGCAATCGGCTGTTTCAAAGATCAAAAGTCAAAAATCAAAAATCAAAGATCAAATCCATCGGTGAAGCAAATTGGTTCAAAGACCGTCTTAACCGAGTACATAAACCAATAGGTCAGGAGATATAAAGTTTTGGCAACAGTTACGATGAAAGAACTTCTCGAAGCAGGGGTTCATTTTGGTCACCAGGTACGCCGTTGGAACCCGAAGATGAAAGAATACATCTTTGGCGAACGCAACGGCATTTATATTATTGATCTGCAAAAAACGCAGAAACTTTTCCGCGACGCTCTTAATTACGTTACGGAATCGCTTACCGAGCGTCCCAATCAGAAAGTGCTTTTTGTCGGCACCAAACGTCAGGCTCAGGACGCCATCAAAGAAGAAGCGGAACGCTGCGGACAATATTACATCAATAGCCGATGGCTCGGCGGCCTTTTGACGAACTACGAAACCGTCAAAAAATCGATCAACAAAATAAAAGAGATCGATACGATGCGTGAAGACGGGCGTTTTGAGATGCTCACCAAGAAAGAGCGTCTCGGACTTGACCGCGAGCACGACAAATTGATGAAGAACCTTGCTGGTATCAAGGATATGAATGGTATGCCGGACATGATGTTCGTCATCGACGTTCGTAAAGAAGATATCGCTATCAAGGAAGCAAATCGTCTCGACATCCCCATCGTTGCGGTGGTTGACACAAACTGTTCGCCCGAGGGCATCGATCACGTCATTCCGGGCAACGACGACGCACTGCGTGCTATCCGCCTTTTTGCTTCGCGTATCGCCGATGCGATCATCGAGGGCAAACAGGTCGGAACCGAAGGCACGACAGCCGACGTTGAGGTTGAGGAAACGGGTGAAGAAGATGCGACTGCGCCGATAGTAGAATCGACGATCTCGATCCCGAAGGAATTCCTCACGCCGGATGACGTAGCCGAGATCGAAGCGGTTGACGAGCCCGAAGAAGTTGACGAGGACGAACCCGACGAAGTAGTTTCGGCCGAAACCGACGTCGAGAACGCCTCGGCAGCCGAACCGGAAAACACGGCTGATCTGCCGGTAGCGGAAACAGCGCTCGAAGAGGCCGAAGTTATCGAACCGGACTCAGAAGACGCATCGGTTGGGGACGCCGAAGAGGCAACGGAAGTAAGCAGCGAAGCAAAAGCTAGCTAGTTCAAAATTTTATTATTGAAAGCGTAGCTCATTTCCGTTCACCGGTGACGGGCTACGCTTTTTTACAAACAAGCATTATTATTAGAGTATTTGGAGTAAGTTATGGCAGAAATAACAGCAAGCGGTATAAAATCATTGCGCGAAAAGACGGGCGCCGGTATGGTCGATTGTAAAAACGCCCTTATCGAAGCCAACGGCGACGAAACGCAAGCCGCC
>JBDSCV010000295.1:0-2370 GCA_039920905.1 Pyrinomonadaceae bacterium | reverse complement strand
CGTAAACGGGTTGAAGTCTGTTTCACGGTCGAAGAAATCTTCGTGTTCGGCTTTCTTGAGAAACGCAACGATCTTGTATGTCAGAGGCGTTGCGACGACCTCCCAGAGTACTTTTATGAAATAATTTCCGATCATTACGCTGACAACCTGCTCGTTCGACCAAGTGCCGAAAAACGCTATCGGATAAAATATCAGGCTGTCCACCGCCTCGCCGGCGAAGGTCGAGCCGATGGTACGCATCCAGAGATGTTTGCCTGCTGTAAGCAGTTTCATTTTGGCGAGGACGAAAGAATTCACAAATTCGCCGAGCCAGAATGCGGTGAGCGAGGCGGCGACGATGCGCCACGTCTGGCCGAAAATGAGATTCACGGCGGCCTGCTGTTCGGGCGACATTGTTTTAGCGGCGGGTAAACTTGTCACTGCCCATGCCATGATCGACGCAAAGATTAACGCGCCAAATCCGGCCCAGATAACCTTTCGCGAGCGAGCGTAGCCATAAACCTCGGTCAAAACATCGCCGAAAAGATAACTGAGCGGGAAAAAGAGGACGCCCGTCCCGTAGATGTATTCGCCGTAAAACGGCAGATTGACGGATGAGACCTTATGAACTCCGATCAGATTTGAGCACAGCAAAACCGCGACGAACGCCGCCATTATCAGATCGAAATATTTATATTGCCGCTTCTCGGCCATAAGCGAGAATTGTAGCAAAAAGTGGAAAACTAAAGATAAAAACTAAAAATGAAAGCAATTCAGTTGAATGATCTGCTCTCACTTTTAGTTTTTCACTTTTAGCTATTAACTTTTCTTTTACGCCATGCTGTTGACGTGTTTTGTCAGACGCGACTTGTGGCGGGCCGCTGTGTTCCTGTGAAGAATGCCCTTGTTTACCGCTTTGTCGATCAACGAAACGGTCGGAAACAACAGCTCAGTACTGGCCGATTTGTCGTGATCGGCAACGGCTGTCCGAAGCTTCTTGATCGACGTTCGCAATTTACTGCGGTTGTTGCGATTGATCTCTTTTCGTTTGGCGTTCTGCCTGACGCGTTTTTCTGCTGATTTATGATTAGCCATCCTATTTTATTGTCGGTTAAGACAAACTTCGAATTCTATAGATTACGTGTAAGTTTGTCAAACGCAAGTACGAGGCTACAGAAGCCCGCGCGTAAGCAAGGGCGTAATATTCAAGTTGGAAGTTACGCCCCGCTTATGCGCAGGCTTCTGCATTTAACTCTCAAATTTCGACGCCACGGTATGCATCATATCCACAAAAAAGGTAATTATTGGCGGATACAAAATAAATTCAGGTTTCAGATTTTCCGCAAACATCGACGGCATCGACAGTGCCGCAAAATTGAGCTGAGTTCCGATCAGCAGGCCCGCACCGAGGCACAACAACACACTGCCGACGAGTATACCCGCCGACGCCAGACGGGAGTATGGTTTATGCTTCCGTTCGTTTTCGTCAAGGATCGATTCGTGTATGTCGTCATCACGTTGGGTATAACGTTCAAAGCCGTCACGAACCCGGCCAATAATGTGGATAATGCCGACTGCAAAAAGCGAAATAATGATTATGCGACCGACAATATTTGTGTCCTGAAATATCCGCGGTTTCAGTGCGGTCGCCAATACTGATGAGACCAACAGGGCAACGAGCGGATAAACGACCTTTTGGAACGCCATCGCTTCACTGCGTTCCTCGGCGATCATGCGGTCAATGATGTCGTTATACCGCTTTTCGTAAACCATCTGCCGCCAGCGCTTGGCGTGCGGATTTGTCGAAGCGAAAACGGAATCACCATTGCCGTCACCATTAAACTGAGCGTCTACGAGCCGGCGATCGTAATTTTCACGTTCCTTTGTTTTGCCGAGAATTTCATACGCCTCAGCGATCGCCGCGAATTTTAGAGCAGTTTCTTCCGAGCCATGGTTGCGGTCGGGATGTAATTTGCGCGCCAAGCGCCGGTAGGCCGATTTTATCTCGGTACCCGAGGCCTTTGGTGACACTTTCAAAATGTCGTAGTAATTCACCATCGAAGCAGATTGTCTGGAGAAACGAACGTCCGGAATCTGATGGCAGAACCCCTTCAGACACCGGAATTATAACATAATCTGGCTTCTTTACCCCAATTTCCGTTAGTCGAGATAGTCGATCTGAAGGCTGATCGGATAGGCACCTGCGAGTTTTACCGCGTCAACGACGCGGGCAACACTTCCATAAACGAGCGAGCGTGGAGCTTTGATAAAGACGGTCCGCTCTATTCTGTCATTGGCCGGGCGGTTCGGGTCGTCTGCCAGTGACGCGGAAACGTTACCGTTTGAAATACGTTCTTCAAAAACCTTCTTGAGACGCGCGATTAAATTCGT
>JBDSCV010000294.1:0-2325 GCA_039920905.1 Pyrinomonadaceae bacterium | reverse complement strand
TCACACGCGATAAGGTCAACGCTTCGGAGCGTTTCGATGGCCCGCAGAGTAATGTCCTGCAGGTTTCCAATTGGAGTTGCGACGAGATAGAGCGTTCCGGGCATAAGGTTCGTAGTTCAAACTTAGTTGGCTAATTTTAACCGATATTCCTATTAAAGCAGGAGCCCTAAACAAAAAAACCCGCATTTTTCAATGCGGGCTCAGGAAACTGTGAATCCTAAAAAGTTAGAACGGCCACCAGCTCGGGCGATTGTACGTGCCGTTGCCATAACCGCCATTGCGGGTATTTCTATTGTTGTTATTGTAACCGCCGTATGAACTACGAAGATTCTGTAGATCACGGCGAATTTCCGACCATGTCTCGGTAATATGATAGTCAAGACCCGATCGCGAAAGCGGCCGCTCTAACTGTGAACCAAGTTCGAGGACGCGTTGAACATTATTATCCTGCCGTCCGTTATTCGATTCGCTCAGACGGTTTACCGCGTTCTTGAACTGACGGGCCAAACCGTTTAACTGATCCTCACGACGGCTTCCGTCATAGCGGCTGCGGTCGAGATCGCGGTCAAGATGGCTTTGCAGTTCGCGCGCATTATTTTTAAGATTTCTGACGACCGAACGCATATCGCCGTAGTTGCCATACTGACCGTTGTTGTAACCGCCGTTATTATAGCCGCCATTTCCGTTGCCATAACTACCATTATTACCATACCGGTCGTCATCCCGGTCCCGGTCACGATACTGTGCGGAAGCAATCGCCGGTATGCCCAAAACCAAGAGTGAAAATGCTCCTATCGCTAATATATTTCTTAAACGTTTCATTGTTTTCTCCCTTTTCATAATACTTAAGGCAATGATTGGCCATTGCTCGGTAGTAATAATGGCAAAGGGTGTGCCAAAACTAAAAGGAAGCCGAAGTAAAGCACTAAACTCTTTGTTATCAACGGTTTGTATCATTAGTCGGGTTTATTTTTCGTTTGTATATTCAAATCTGCCCAACGATTTTTGTCCCAAATCGTTGAGCCGATGTTGCAGATGGTTTACGGTAAACGAGTTATTACTGATGCGTGTGAGATTTAACGATGTTCCCCAAAGCATTGGCGGCGCAGACGCGGCCACCGGAAGCTACTTTGCCGTTGAGTGATTCGACCTTATCGGCAGAGTTTAGAATTCGTTTGCGAAGATTGGCCATCGAAATGCTTGGCTCGCTCGCAATTATGAGGGCGCCTACGCCTGACACATAGGGCGTTGCCATGGACGTGCCCGACGCCTCGCGGTAGCTCTCATTGAGCCATGTCGAGAGGATGTCTTTGCCGGGGGCGGCGACGTGGACAGTTTTGACGCCGTAATTAGAAAAGCTGGCGAGTTGGTCATTGCGGTCGAGTGCGGCGACGCTAATGACATTTGGGAGATCGTAGTTGGAGGGATAATGCGGCCGGCTGTCATTGTTTGAACCGTCATTACCTGCGGCGGCCACAAACAAAATGCCAGCATCACCGGCGGCCCGGATCGTGTCTTCAAGTGCTTTTGACTTCGTTGTCGATCCCCAGCTTGCGCTGATAATTCGAATATTTACGCCGTGCTTTTTGCGATCGATGGCGTAGTTCATCGCTTCGATAGCGTCACCCGTCGAGCCAAAACCGCCGCGGCCCAAAAACTTGAGCGGCATGATCTTTACCTTTTGATTTATCCCCGAAATACCAATGCCGTTATCGCCTTCAGCTCCGATGATGCCTGCACAGTGCGTGCCGTGGCCGTTGTCGTCCATCGGATCGGTCAGTTTGTCGGTGCCATTATAGCCATTGAGATCGTTAAATGTGCCGAGCTCGTAGTCGGTGTAAGCCGGGACATCCTCGGGCCTGATCCACATATTTCCGACCAGATCCTCATGCGTATAATCGACGCCGCTGTCCAGCACCGCAATGACGACCTCATCGCTGCCCTTTGTGGTCTCCCACGCCTCGAGAGCGTCGATGTCTGCACGTTTCGAGCCGCCATCCTGACCCAGATTGTTTAATGCCCACTGTTCCGCAAATTGCGGATCATTCGGATGCCCAACCGCCGGTTCGCGATATACGAGATCCCTTGAAACCTCTTTCTGGATAGGATCGTCGAGTTTGATCTGATTATTGACCTCGGCATACGCGACCGAATCGGTCATCGCAGCGTATTGATTTACGACCGATTGGGCGTCGGCATCGTCCAGATCATCAATCACCGCAAGGCCGTTTACGGATTCGATCTCGTCGGATAACGAGTCATGATTCGCGACGGCGATGTTTCTGATCTTTTCGAGAGTGACGCCGGGTTTGAAGCGGACCAGGA
>JBDSCV010000293.1:0-4315 GCA_039920905.1 Pyrinomonadaceae bacterium | reverse complement strand
TGACGCGAGCGTAGAACGCGCCTGCCGTACCTTTCGGGCTGGGATCGTACATTAGGGAATTTGTCGATGGGAATTATTTTTCGAAGCATTATCTCGATCTTACTTCTCAGCGCGGTTTTTGCGGCGTTGGCATGTTCTACTAAAGTCGAGACTAATCAAAGGCTGGAAACACCCGCGGTCGCTCTTCCGCCTTCTCCACAGCCGCCGCCGCCGGGCTCTGCGATCCCAAATCTACAGGCCGAGTTACTCGACGACCGAAATAAAGCCACCGCCTACGCGGTTGGTACGTACGATTTTAAGAATCATACCTACGAGCTTCCGCGCGGTTGGCAGAATCCGGATGGGACGACCGATATCAAACTTGTAAACGGCAAGATCACTCCCATCGAAGGAAATGTGAATGACTCGATGAGCGACGAAACGCGGGCCGATGCAAAGTCGCGCCGCCGCATCGGATTGTCGTATGTAAGCACCAAGTATTTTGACGTGACCGGTGACGGAGAGGACGACGCCGTCGTGATCCTGAAGATCGAAACCGGCGGTTCGGCCATCCCGCAGATCGTTTATGTGTTTACCTGGAAAGACGGCAAGCCGGAGTTAATTTGGCCCTTTCGCACCGGCGATAGGGCGGATGGCGGGTTGAAGGATGTCCGCTCCGAGAACGGGATGTTTGGTGTCGAGCTTTACGGACAAGATCGTTTTTTGCTTGGCCAAACGGAAACTGGCAAGATCGGCGACGATGTCGAACAACTCTGCTGCCCGACGAATTTTACCCGTACATTTTATAAATGGAACGGCAAGAACTTTCTCATGCAAGGCAAACGCCTGACGTTCTCGATGGCCAACTCCGCCGCTGCTCCGGTCGAAAATATGGGCGAAAAAGCTAACGCACCGAAAGGCAAGAAGTAAAGTTTTTAGCGGCAAGCCGCAAGATAAAGCTTTTTACATAGGCTTTGCCTGCACCCGATAACTGCTGCGTGAGCGGACAACCGTTTCGGGACGAGCGACTTTGACCTTGATCTCGTGGAGATTCTTCTCGATCAGTTCCTCGGGCGGGTTAAAACCGAGGCGATATTGGTAACGCAGCTCCTCGACGATCACGGCAAAGGTTTTTTTAAGTTTGCCGTCTTTGCTTGAATAAAATCGTCCGGCGGTCGTGTCCGAGAGCTTTTGAAGAAACTCCTCGGCTTGCTGATTGATACGTTCCAGACACTCTTCGCGACGTGGGTTGTCACGCCTATTCTGAACCGGCGGAAAGCCTCCACCTGGAAATCGCGCACCGCCACCGATGTGAGTGGGCTAAGGATGTGTGTGTCGTAGTCAAAACTGACGATCATCGCCCGGTCCTGCGGCGAGAGCAGCTTGATAAGCGACTTTACCGAATCCTTAATATCGCCAAGCACAAACCGCGTACTCTGGCTCGTATCTATAAGCAATGCAATAGTTAACGGTTCTTCGGTTGCGGCAAAAAATTCTATCGTCTGTGGCGAACCGTCCTGCAAAACCGTTAAATCCGTCGCTGCCAGATTTGGCACATACCGCCGTTGCAGTCGCTGACGATGACCGGAACACTCACCAGCCGCGTGTCCACTTTTATTGTGGCATCCGCGCGTTTGTCCTGCGCGTTTAATAAAACGCCCATTAGCAACGCAGTGATAACCAGAGCCGCATATCGCTTTAACATATAGATATTGTCTGCATTTGTGTAGACGCTGCTATCTCATCAATAGTCGCAAAATAATTGTTTACTTTATATTATAAAGTTCTTGACAGACAGAATAACTTGATATACATTAACTCTACTATGCCGAAAACAAATGCGATGAGACGTGACGAGACCCAAGGTGATCAGCCGGTACAGCTTGGCGACAGGGCGATTGACAACCTGCAGTTTATCCGCGAGACGATGGAACGTGCGACCTCGTTCACCGCTGTCCCCGGCTACGGCGGGATGCTGATGGGCGTGACAGCACTTGTCGCGGCCTACATCGCAAGCACACAGGTATTTCTAGTTGATTCGCTCGGGACATGGCTCGTCGAGGCGTTCCTTGCCTTTGCGATAGGGCTGCTGGCGATGTGGCAGAAATCGAAGATCACGGGAGGGTCGCTCGTCTCGGCACCGGCCAGAAAATTCGCGATGAGCTTTGCACCGCCGCTGATCGTCGGATTTGTTATCGTCATCGGCCTCTGGCGATATGGCCACTACTACGAAATGGCCCCGGTTTGCATGCTCGCATACGGAGCGGCAGTGGTCTGCGGCGGTGCATTCTCGGTGCGGGTCGTGCCGGTGATGGGCTGGTGCTTTATGGCTCTCGGTGCCTTGGCGTTCGCTCTGCCGACAAATTACAGCAACTTGATGATGGCATTGAGCTTTGGCGTTCTGCACATTATTTTCGGAGCGATCATCGCGAGACGCTACGGCGGATAGGAGATATGCCCGCGAAATACGCGAAAGGACGCGAAAAATAACTCTCCATTTATACGAGCTTAATTTTTCCATTCAAATATCCTTTCAAAAATGCCTTCCTTTCGCGTCCTTTCGCGTGTTTCGCGGGCAAAAGATTTTATGGCAAAGAATTTAGCAATAAAAAAAGTCGATAGCGGTCGGTCCCTGCGGATAGAGCGGGCGGCGGAGAATGTTTCGGCCGATCTCGACAAAGTCATCCACGAACGCATGCGGCTCGGCATCATCAGCGCGCTCGCGGCGAACGCAAAGCACAGCTTTACAGAGCTTAGAACCTTGCTCGCAACATCCGACGGCAACATCAGCGTCCACGCCCGTAAACTCGAAGACGCCGGCTATGTCACCTGCGAAAAATCATTCAAAGGCCGTATGCCGCTGACGGAATATGCGATCACGAAAGAAGGCCGGAAAGCATTGGAGAGATATTTAGATCATATGGAAGCGCTGATCAAGGCGATGAAATCAGTCTAGGAAGTGTCGGAAGTCTGGAAAGTCTAGGAAGTAGCGTTCCCGGGGGTCCCAGACTTTCCCGACTTTCTACACTCTCGAAGGAGAAATATGGGCTTTCTATTAATGTTAATGACTATCGGCGGTATGATCGCTGCCTTTGTTTTGCTGTCGGTTTCGCTGTTCATGAAAAAAGCGTGGCTGACGAAATTTACGCTCGGCGGCATCGCGGTATGGGTTGCGTTTTATGCCGTGATGCTGCTTCGCTCTTCGCTTTCGAGCAAGGAAAAAATGTTCGGGATGAACGAGGCAAAGGAATATTGCGGATTCTATCTCGACTGCCACTTGCACACGGCTGTGACCGGTATTCGTAGCGCCAAAAATATCGGTGACAAACAAGCTAACGGGCGGTTTTATATCGTAAACGTAAAGGTTTTCAGCAACGCCAGAAATCCCGCGATCGCATTTCGACTGCTCGAGCCAAAGGCCGAACTAACCGACGGACGAGGACAGAAGTATGTTCGAGACACCGATACCGAAAGTCGTCTTCCGACCGCTCAAGTTCAGCTGAATCAGGCTATTAAGGGCGGCCAGACCATTGAAAAAGAGATCGTTTTCGATGTCGCCGAACCAGCGACTGATCTCAAGCTGCTCATCACCGAAGGCTATGGCATCGACAAATACATCGAGGCCGTGCTGATAGACGACGAGGACAGCCTTTGTAATAAACGGACGTTTTTCAACATAGCGGAACAAGCCCAGACCGCGAGTCAGAACCGGGAGCGATAGCGACTGGGTTCTTAAAAAGAATGGACACATCAACACCAAAAATCAAACGAGTTTTATTCGCCGTTTGTGCAGTTCCTTTCGCTTTCAAGTCACTCTTTTTTTGCTTATTACACCGTGCGGCTAATCTACATGAATTTAACTATGGAAGACGCGGCCGCTCACCGCACGGGCGGGATGCTGATCGGGGCGATTGCATTTCCGCTTGCCGCGATCATTTTTGGCGGCACTAGTTGGTTCTTTATTAATAGAGCCTGGAGAGGTGCAAAGTGAACGTCAAACTCTTGAAGAAGCCAAGCGGATTTTTACCAATTTTAATGTCGATTGCCGCATTGATGCTCGTACTCGGCCACGTAGCGATGTACGGCATCGTTCATGAAGAGGACGAGGGAACCCCGGCTCATCTATTTCAGCTGCTCATGGCCGCACAGGTGCTGGTTATCGGATTTTTTATGGCGAAGTGGCTGCCGCGAGAGCCCGGACCGACTCTACAGGTGCTTGCTCTGCAAGCTGTCGCGATGTTTGCCGCATTCGCCGCGGTCTTTTTTCTTACTGACTGAGCGAGCGTGATGAATAATTTTGAATTTCTTAGAGGTTTTATAGATAAATGAACGAACG
>JBDSCV010000292.1:0-6092 GCA_039920905.1 Pyrinomonadaceae bacterium | reverse complement strand
GGTTTTGAGACGATCCTTCCGTCGCAAACGGCTTCGGATGAATGCAATATATTTCCCGCAGCATCGGCTACCGCCATCGAGCAAACAAAACGGGCCCGCCGCATTTCGTCACCGGTTCTATCAAGCTCACCGAGCAGCTTTGCCATTTTTTCGGCAAATGATGAATTTTCGCCCCCATATCTCGCCGACAAAACTCCCGGCCGGTTACCGAGAGCCTCGACCTCCAGTCCCGAATCGTCTGCGAGAGAGAAGAGGCCGGTTTTCATCGCATAACCGAGGGCTTTCAGCCTCGCATTTTCATCAAACGTAAGACCGGTTTCTTCGACCTCCATCACCGCCGGAAAATCGGCGAGACCGACTAATTCGAACGGCAAACCGTCGAGCATTTCTCTTAGTTCGCGAACCTTTCCGAGGTTGTTTGTTGCGATGAGCAGCTTCTGGGTTTTCGATATCATGGATTTGCCGCGCTTTTTCAAGTCGAAACAAAGATTACACGTTTGCGATACTGATAACCAAATTGACGGTAGCGTCCTACATCTTGTGGTGCACATCTTCTTTGTGTTCTTTTGTGTCTTACCCTTCGTGAACTTTGCGTTTAAAAGCCACTTTTATCACAAAGCCCACAAAGTGAAGACACAAAGATCACAAAGAAAATCTGTCTGTGTTCAGAAACACCACAGATTAGGACACGACGAAATTGACGCAAAATCAGTTTTCTATTGCCAAACGCATATATATAAAGGTATAAATGAAGTATCGATTTTCCCGCTTCATGAGCTTGCCGAAGTCGCACGGATGCGGCCATCGCCTGCAATATATGCACGGATGGAGACGGCTCATTCATTGCTGAGTGGGGGCTTTCAACAAATACTGGCTGGATTTGCACGGCTCCTAGACGCTAAAACGGACGTTTTCCAGCTCTTTCCAAACTTTGGGGTCGTGGATGTCGTTCACAATACCGAAAAAAGTCCTGAGAAAAAGCAGATCGAAATGCTGCACAAGTCGCTGCGTGCGTTTATGAAAGACAACGTGCGATTCCTGTTTTACAAAGACACTGAAACGGTCGAGCGGTTTATCGAAGAGATCCTGATCACGAAAAGAACAAGGACCTCGTGCCGATCCTCCGTCGGTTTGGTGCGTATCTCGAAACGCTGTTCGGCCAGGTCAACCACCGCGCCGTCCTCGAAAAACAACCGTTTGAAACCAGTAATGCACAATTCATAATGCTCAATGAAAACAAAATTGTGCATTGTGCGTTCTGCATTTGTCATTGAGAGCGAAGCGTTGCCAGCGGTTTGCGGAACAGAACATCAAAACTCGCCGCCGTTCCTACTACCGTTACAAGAAACGCGGTCATAAAAACACCGGCAACCGTCAGTAACGGATCGAACTGCCACTCAATTTCCATCAAATATTTTGCAACGATATACGACAGACAGAGCGCAAAACTAGTCGCGATAATTCCCGCCAAAACGCCCAGCAAACCGTATTCGGCAAAAAGAATAGTCGCAAGCGTCCGGCGGTTCGCACCCAGCGTTTTTAGGATCGCGTTTTCATAGATCCGCTGCGATTTGGTTAGCGCGACCGAGCCGACGAGGATCAGAATTCCGCTCAAAAGCACAAAGCTGCCGACAAACGAGATGGCGATGACAAAGTTATTAACGAGACGGTTTACCGCCGCGATGATGTCGGCTACGTCGAATATCTGCACATTGGGAAATTTGTCGAGCACTTCGCGCTGCAGACGTTGACGGTCGGTTGCCGGAAGATGATTAAGCGTGGTGACCGCAAAACTCTGCGGCGCCTTTTCGAGCGTGCCGGGTTTGAAAACGAAAACAAACGCCGTTCGGGCGTTTCGTACATCGATAATTCTGATGTTCGCGACGCGCGCCGTGATCTTTCGACCCGAGATGTCAAAAGTTATTGAATCGCCGGGTGAGACCTTGAGCGTACTGGCCATCGACTCTTCGACAGAAACTTCAGGCGTGTCGTCCGGAGCAGAATTCCACCAATCGCCGGAAGCAAGAGACTCGTTTTCCTCAATATTCTCGCGGTATGTGATCGCAAATTCGCGTCCGATCTGTCCCTGCTGCTGCCGCACATCGCGATTCTGATAATCGATCGGCTCGCCGTTTACAAACGTTATTCGGGCCCGCACGGTTGGTGTTTGCTCGCCTTTTTCACCGGTTCGCTGCTCGATCATTTGCGAAACGTCAGCGATCTGGCTCTTCTGAATGTCAACAAATATCAGACTCGGCAGACGCCGGTTACGGGAAAAATCAAATTCGCGCACCAGATTCGTCTGCATTATCTGAACTGTGATCACGACAAATGCTCCGAGTCCCACGGCGAGCAGAATGATCCGCGTCTGATTGCCCGGACGATAGAGCGAATTGACAGCCTGTCGAATCGAAAACGAGCTCAAGCGTTTTACCTTTTTCAATATCCACGTCAGAACGGCTGCTGACAAATAAAGGACCGCACCCGTCGCGGCCAGCCCGCCGAGAAAGAATGCACCGACCTTGAACGAACCCGCCTGCCAAACCGCTAGGCCAAGCAGCGCCGCGAGGCTAATGACGCCGAAGACCCCTTTTGCCCAATCCAGCTTTGAGAGATTGACGTTGTTTTCATCACGCAACAGCAGTTTTGGCTTGATAGTGCGTATCTGTAGGAGCGGCAAAGCCGAGAATAGCAGCGAGATCAAAACGCCCAAAATAATGCCCTGAAATGCCGTCGGCAAATTGACCGCATAGCTCATTTTCGCGGGCAGAGCGTCAATAAACCGCCCCCGTGCAAACCACAATCCTAACTGCGCGAGCAACACGCCGAATATGCTGCCGATCAGGCCAAGCGTGAGAATTTGCAGCAAATACACGGTTATTATCCGTGTGCCGCTCGCACCAAGACATTTTAAGATGGCGACCGTTTTTCGCTTTTGCTCAACAAATGCGCGGGCAACGTTCCATACTCCGACACCGCCAAGAACAAGTATCAAAAGGCCGGTTAGCGAGAGATAGTTCTCGGTGCGTTCAAATTGCTGGCTGAGATTTTCCTGCTGTTCGCGGTACGAATTGACCTGGACGGTAGTGCCTTTGAGAGCATCGCGGAGCTGTGTGACGAGCGCGGTCGGATTGTCAGACGTCCGGTATAAAATTTTCCGTCGAACCCGGCTCGTATTACGCGTTATGCCAGCGTCGTCAAAGGCCTTTTTCTCGACAAAAATACGGGCACCGAGTCGAAAGCCGCTTGATCCGCCCGGTTCCTCGTCGATGGTGGCCCGGATCTGAAATTCGTTCTCGCCAATCTTTAGTTTATCTCCAACCTTAACCTTTAATTCCTCCAGCAGAACCTTAGCAATGACGGCTCCCTCGTTTTCGAGAACTTTGAAATCAAACGGCTCGCCGGACGATAATGTGAATGTTCCCACCAGCGGAAAAGGCGGTTCGATGCCTTTTAGCTCGATGAATTCGAAGCTCTCGTTCGCCGGGTCGGTCGGTCGGGCCATCGACGCAGTCGAGATCGTCTCGTTTCGAGCCTCGATGACTGGAAATTGGGAGACGATCTCTTCGATCTTCAAAACATCCGTCGGTGAAAAATCATTTGTCGAAGTCACCTCGACATCGGCGGTCATCAAGGCACGGGCGTCATTTCCGACAACCTTCGTCAGGTTTTGTATCAACGACCGCAAAGCGACCACCGACCCGACACCCAGAGCTATGCAAAAAAAGAAAAACAACAGACGCCGCCATGATGAGCGTATCTCGCGTCGGGTCAGGTTGAAAATAAACTTCATTCTAATTCACCACAGAGTCACAGAGAGCACAGAGCAAGAAAAGAAATTTGCCGCAGATGGACGCGGATAGGAAAAAAGCGGCTTTCTGATCTGTGTCCATCTGCTTTTATCTGCGGCTAAAAATCCTACTCTCCATCTCTGCGGTTAATCTGATCCGTCGAAACCCGACCGTCGGTCAATATTATCTGCCGCTGTGCCTGACCGGCGAGCGTTGTGTCGTGCGTTACGAGGACCAGCGTGACATCGTTTTGCCGGTGCAAATTCTTCATCAGGTCAAAGATGTGCTGACCATTTTTTGTGTCGAGGTTTCCGGTCGGCTCGTCGGCCAGCAGTATTTTAGGCGAGTTGGCAAAAGCACGGGCGATAGCAATGCGCTGCTGTTCTCCGCCCGAAAGCTCGGCCGGGTAATGGTGGCCCCGGTTTGTGAGATCGACCGCTTCGAGCAGGGTGGCTGAGCGCTCGCGCACATTTTGCAGCCCGAGTATTTCCATCGGGATTAGGATATTTTCGTACGCGGTCAGACTCGGTATCAGGTGAAACGATTGAAAGATAAAGCCGATCTTCTCACTCCGGATCTGCGCCAGAGCGTCCTCGCTCATTTTTGTGATCTCGTCCGCATCGATAAAAATACTTCCCGTGGTCGGTGCATCCAGACCTGCGATCAGTCCGAGCAGAGTCGATTTACCGCTGCCCGATGCCCCTGTGACGGCGACGAATTGCCCGTCGGGTATTTTGAACGATACATCGTCGAGAATAGTCAGATCCTCAGTACCCGAGCGGACGGTTTTGGTTACATTTCTAAGCTCAATCATAAGTGCAATTTACAGCTGAGACGCTGAAACGCAGAGAAGAATTAAATTCTCATCTCCTCGTCTCAGCGGTGAAAAAGTCTTCAATCCCAATCTTAGCTTGCGAAAAAATCGTGAACAAGTTCCAATATTTGTGCATCATAATTTGCGAACTACTCGTATTATCAACAGTAACTTATGCGCTTCGTTATTCGAATTTTACTCACGTTAAGTTTCATCTATTTGATTGCCGCGACCTCCGGCTGCACCTCATCGAAGTCCGCTCAGAACGCTGCCGCGGCCAACAAACCGCTCGCTATGCCTCAGGCGGTGGCAAACCGGCCAAAGATCATCGCCTTTGGCGACAGTCTGACGGCGGGATTCGGTTTGGCAGAGAAAGAATCGTATCCGTATCTTTTACAGGAGAAATTAAAGGCCGATGGTTATGATTTTGAGGTTGTTAACGCCGGTGTTTCCGGTGACACTAGTCTCGGCGGGCTTGAACGGAGCGATTGGGTTTTGGAGCAGGACAATGCCAAAATTCTAATTCTCGAACTCGGTGCCAACGATCTGCTTCGCGCTGTCCCGGTAGCGAAGATGAAGGAAAACCTCGACAAGATCATTCGCAAGGCCAAAGCCAGGAATATAAAAATTTTGCTCTGCGGAATGCTTGCCCCGCCTACGATGGGAGCCGAATATCAGCGTGATTTTACGGTCGTTTTTCCCGACCTCGCCAGCGAACATAAGCTCACGTTTCTGCCGTTTCTGCTTGAGAATATCGCCCTGAAAAAAGAGCTCAATCAGGCCGACGGAATTCATCCTAACGCCGAAGGCGAAAAGATAATGACTGACAATGTCTATAAAGCATTGAAACCGATGCTGATGTAATAGAATCGCCACAAAAAGCACAAAAAGACACAAAATCGTACAAATAATTTATGTCTTTTGTGCTTTTTGTGCCTAAACTTCCGTTATGAATGTTACTCATCTCGAATGTGCTTTGTGCGGGCTACGGCACGAGGCGAATGTTATTCAGAATCTGTGTGTGGAATGCGGAAAGCCGCTGCTCGTCCGTTACGATCTCGAAAAAGCTGCCAAAACGCTGACGCGGGAATCGCTGAAAACGAGCGAAGCAACGCTCTGGCGTTACCGCGAGGTTTTACCGGTCGAAAATGCGGAGAATATCATCAGCCTCGGCGAAGGCTGGACGCCTTTGTTTAGAACTGACAAGCTCGCTGCAAATCTGCCGGTCAAACTCAACCTCTTTATCAAAGATGAGGGCCAGAATCCGACGCAGAGCTTTAAGGCCCGCGGGATGACGGCCGCAATCTCGATGGCAAGAGAGCTTGGCGTGACCAAGCTCGCCGTCCCATCGGCCGGAAACGCCGCCGGAGCATTGGCCGCTTACGCCGCAAAAGCGGGAATGGAAGCATTTATCTTTATGCCGTCCGACACGCCAAAAGCAAACATCATCGAATGCCAACAGACCGGGGCCAATGTCACGCTCGTTG
>JBDSCV010000291.1:0-3453 GCA_039920905.1 Pyrinomonadaceae bacterium | reverse complement strand
AAAAAAAGAAAATTGTGATAATTGGTGCCGGCCCCGCGGGGTTGACCGCAGCATATCAGCTTTGTAAGGAGGGCGTGGAATCTGTTGTCCTTGAAAAAGATGTTGTCGTCGGAGGCATATCGCGCACCGTTAACTATAAAGGCTACCTATTCGACATTGGCGGACACAGGTTTTTTACAAAGGTAAAGGCCGTGGACGATATGTGGCGTGAAGTTTTGGGCGAAAAGAAATTTCTAAGGCGGTCGCGTCTGTCCCGCATTTACTATAATAAGCGGTTTTTTCAATATCCGCTGAAGGCGACGAATGCCCTGCTCGGATTGGGAATCTGGAACTGCATAATGATGGTCGGCAGTTACGCCAAGGCTCAAATATTCCCGGTGAAGGATGAACGCTCATTCGAAGATTGGATATGCAATCGCTTTGGGAAGAGGTTGTACAACACGTTTTTTAAAACCTATACAGAAAAAGTATGGGGCATGCCTTGCAATGAGATCTCAGCCGACTGGGCCGCGCAGCGGATCAAGGGTTTGTCGTTGATTTCGACGATCAAAAACTCGCTTGTTTCCGCTCAACCGCAAAACAAACGAGATATAATCAAAACATTGATCGATGCGTTTGATTATCCGGAAAAGGGGCCCGGTCAGATGTGGGAGATGGTAGCCGAAAGTATCCAGAAAAAAGGCAGTATTCTGAAAATGAGCTCCGGCGTTGAGAAGATATTCTGGGAAAAAGGTAAAGTAGCCTCCTTGGAAATTGAGGTTGAGGGCAAGACGGAAACAATTTCGGGTACTGACTTCATCAGTAGCATGCCGATGCAGGAACTGGTCCGAAAGCTTGATCCCCCGCCTCCGACCGAAGTCCTGGAGGCCGCCGAAAAGCTTGGTTACAGGGATTTTCTAACAGTTTCGCTTGTAATTAATAAGGCAGAGCTTTTTTTGGATAACTGGATATATATTCACGATCCGGATGTAAAAGTTGGTCGTATACAAAATTTCAAAAATTGGAGTCCTCAGATGGTCCCCGATCCAAACAAGACGTGTTTAGGATTGGAATATTTTTGTTTTGAAGGCGATGGTTTGTGGACGATGTCTGACGAAGATCTAGTGGCTTTAGGTACGAAAGAATTGGGTATTTTGGGCTTGATCGATCCGAAAGATGTCGAGGACGGTGCGGTCGTGCGAATGCCAAAGGCATATCCGGTTTACGATGGCGGTTATGCTGAAGCTGTCAACACGATTCGAGAATTTATCTCAGGTCTTGGTAATATGTATCTCGTCGGCCGAAACGGGATGCACAAATACAATAATCAGGACCATTCGATGCTAACAGCAATGCTCTCGGTAAAAAATATCCTGGGTGCGAATTACGATGTCTGGGGTGTAAATGTTGACGATGAGTACCACGAAGAAATGAGCGAGCAAGGTGAGAACGAGCTTTCATTGCTTGATTCAACACATCCCTTGATACCTAAGAGGATCGCTTAAAACGATGACAAATCATGGAGAAGCTGATGACATTTACGAATCTATGAATAGCACTGATAAAGCAGAAGAAGAGATCATTAGGCGAGCCGTGTTACGACTTAACGGGAATATTTTGGGTTTTGTTCTCGGTGCGGTCGCGGCGTTGGTAATATTCGTCGCGACGAATTGGCTCGTTCTTAAGGGCGGTGAATCGGTTGGTGCGCATCTGGGACTGCTTGGCCAGTTTTTTATTGGCTATTCGGTCACTTTTGTTGGCAGCCTGATCGGTGCGATATACGGATTTATAATAGGCTACATCAGTGGTCTTTTAATTGGGTGGGTTTATAACGCGGTTCTTTTCTTTAGAAAGCGTTAACGCGAGAAATAAAGATGAACGATGAGCCTAATGTCTCTACAAAACGCACCCAAATCGGTGTCGGCGGTTTTAATATCAGTGCGAGAGCGAAAGAGCTCGTGGTCGAGGTTCTTGACAGCAACCGCATTACCGCAGGGCCAAAGATGGCCCAATTTGAGAGCGAGATTGCCGCCATTCATGGTTGTAAATATGGTTTGATGTCCAATAGCGGCACGAGCGCTTTGCACATCGCCCTCGCCGCGCTGAAAGAAAAGTATAAATGGAAGGACGGCGATGAAATTCTTGTGCCCGCAGTTACTTTCGTAGCGACATCCAACGTCGTGATGTATAACAATCTAAAGCCTGTTTTTGTTGATGTCGAGCCCCAGTATTATTGCATTGATCCGACGAAAATCGAAGAAAGAATCACGCCGCGAACTCGGGCTATAATGCCCGTTCATCTTGGCGGCCAGGTATGCGATATGAATCCGATCCTTAAAATATCGCAAAGGCATAATTTGCGGATGGTCGAGGATTCTGCCGAAACGATGTTTGTTGGGGACAATGGGCGCCCGGTCGGTTCGTTCGGCGATGTAGGATGTTTTTCGACCTATGCCGCTCATATGATCACGACCGGAGTCGGCGGCCTTTGCACGACCAATGACCCAGAGCTGATAGTAATGCTCAAAAGCTTAATGAATCACGGCCGAGATTCAATTTACATTACTATTGATGACGACAACGCAGCCAAAGGCGACGAGTTATTTCAAATCGCCAATAGCCGGTTCTCGTTCATACGCCTTGGGCACAGTTTCCGCTGTACGGAAATGGAGGCAGCACTAGGCATTGCTCAACTCGAAGAACGCCAACAAGCGTGCGCTCGTCGACTGGAAATTGCGGCTAAATACAACAATGGACTGGCCGATTTACAGAATTTTCTGCAACTGCCTTTTCCGCGTCCCGGATCCGAAAACTGCTACATGTTCTATGCGTTTTCCATCATGGACGAGCGCGTAAAGAGGGGCGATCTGATCAGATTTCTGGAAGATAATGCGATTGAAACCCGCTATCTTCTGCCGCTTATCAATCAGCCAGTTTACCGCGAGATTTTCGGCAATCTCGACGACCAGTATCCGGTTGCGGCACACCTTAACCAAAATGCGTTTTATATTGGTTGCCACCCTGAGATAACCGACTCGGAAATTGAATACGTGATAGAAAAATTTCATCAATATTTTGAGGAATTTCTTTAATGAGTAAAAAAATAACGACTTTAGAAAGAAAAAACCAAACGATGGAAATTAGTCGTCGCAATGCAGGAATTTCCGGTCGAAGGGTGCGACGCGATCGTCTGGTGCAGGTAAAATGCCAGATCTGCGGAACCGAAACGATTCCTGGCGTCGATTTGGGCAATCAACCGATCGGTGATCTCGTTCTGTCTCCTTCGCAATTGAATCGGCCAGAAACTTTTTACCCGCTCAAATTACAGCACTGTCCGGAATGCGGCCTGACCCAGCTTAGCTATATCGTTAACCCGAAGATCGTCTATAAGAACTTTCCGTTCGTCAGTGGCACGACACAGACAGCAACGCGTCATCTGCAGACACTGCCCGCTCAGTTGGTAAAGTTACAGGA
>JBDSCV010000290.1:0-4422 GCA_039920905.1 Pyrinomonadaceae bacterium | reverse complement strand
AGGAGAGCTTGCCGAAAATGAAAGCATTCGCAACTGAGAACATCAGAAATCTGGCTGTCATTGGACACGGCGACGCGGGTAAAACCCAGCTCGTCAGTTCCCTACTCTACGTCGCCGGATCACAAACACGCTGGGGAATGGTTGATGAGGGAACGACCATCACTGATTACGACGAAGATTCGATCGAACGAAAAGTCTCACTCAATAACAACTTCGCCCATCTCGAATACAACGAAACCAAAATAAATCTGATCGACACGCCGGGTTATGCGGCTTTCGTTTCGCACGCGAGACCCGCATTGCGTGTTGCCGATTGCGCTTTGGTTGTTGTTGACGCGGTTCACGGCATCGAAGTGCAGACCGAAAAGACATGGCAATACGCAAACGAATTTATGCTGCCGCGTTTTATGGTCATAAACAAGATCGACAAGGAAAATGCCGATTTTGGCCACGCGCTTGATACGGCCTCTGAGAGTTTTGCCCGTTCGATCGTGCCGTTTACACTGCCGATCGGAAATGAAGTGAATTTTCGCGGCGTCGTGGATGTGGTCCATCAAAAGGCATATGAATTTGACGAGAATGGGAAGGCAAACGCGATCGCAATTCCCAGCGAAGGCAAGGCGTTGCTCGACTCGACCCGCGAACGCCTCATCGAGCTCGTCGCCGAATCGGACGACGATCTCATGGAAAAATATTTTGAAAAAGGAACGCTCCTCGAAGAAGACATTATTCCAAATCTGGCACGGGCAATAGCGGCGAGCAAACTCTGCCCGGTTTACGCTGTCTCGTCAACCAATCTGGTCGGTTTGCAAATTTTGCTCGATCATCTGGTTGAATTTGCACCAAATCCGGCGACGCACGAGATGGAATACGGCTTTACAGATAATGAGATGACCGGGGACCGTATCAACCGCAAATACTCAAACGACGAGCCGTTTTCAGCGTATGTATTCCGGACTATCGCCGATCCGTTTGCCGGACGCATCAATGTGATGAAGGTTGTCAGCGGCAAGGTGACCTCCGATGCGACGGTGCAAAACACGACCCGCGATACACCCGAACGACTCGGAGCTTTGCACGTAATTTCGGGCAAAACGCTGGACAAAGTAAACGAAGCCTCAACCGGCGACATCATCGCCGTTGTCAAACTGAAAGACACTCAGACCGGCGATACGCTCTCGGACAAGGCAAAACCGATTGTTTTTCCGAAGGTCGAATATCCTGAGGCGGCAATCGCATTTGCCATCGAGCCGAAATCAAGAGCCGACGAAGACAAGATCTCGGCCGCTCTGCACAAGATCCTGGAAGAAGATTCGAGCCTCCATTTTGACCGCGATCCGCAGACAAAAGAGTTTATTCTGTCCGGCTCAGGTCAGCTTCATATCGAGACCGTCGTCAAAAAACTCGAACAGCGTTATCACGTCGAGGTTACGCTTCACCCGCCCAAGGTTCCCTACAAAGAAACGATCACACAGCAGGTCGAGGTGCAGGGCCGCCATAAAAAGCAGTCCGGCGGGCGCGGGCAATTTGGTGACTGTAAAGTAATTTTTGAGCCGCTCGATCGCGGCGCCGGTTTTGAGTGGGTCGATAAGATCTTCGGAGGATCGGTTCCGCAGAATTTCCGTCCCGCCATCGAAAAAGGCATCATCGAGGCCGCAGCAAACGGCGCCGTCGCCGGTTATCCGCTCGTTGATTTTAAGGTCACGCTTATCGACGGCAGCTACCACGCGGTCGATTCGGACGAGCACTCATTCCGCGCGGCAGGTCGCAAAGCGTTTCGCGCCGCCATCGAAAAAGCCAAACCGACACTGCTCGAACCGATTATGGATGTCGAGGTCTTTACACCACAGGAAGTCTCCGGCGACATTATGGGCGATCTCAATTCACGTCGCGGACGCGTTTCCGGTATGGATATGCGGGGCAAACAACAGGTTATAAAAGCAAAAGTGCCGCTCGCGGAAATGCTCGATTATCAGTCAAAGCTAAATTCCGTCACCCAGGCCCGCGGATCGTATCATATGCAGTTTTCACATTACGACCCGCTGCCCGGCAACCTTGCCCAAAAGGTCATCGACGAAGCCGTGGCCTCGGGCCGTGTAAGAGCTCACGAGGACGATGAGTGATTTCTTAAAGCTCCCCTCCTTCAAAGGAGGGTGGACGCGTTTCGCGGACGGGGGTGGTTCTTTCTTCGCCGGGATACCTTGCGGCCAAAACAGAAGAACGAACCACCCCGCCCTTCGGGCACCCCTCTTTTTCCAAGGAGGGGAGCTTTTTTCGCAACGAGCGTAAGAAACTAACACGAAAGCTCTTGCGTATCTGTGTTTATCTGCGGTTAATATTTTTAGTAAAAGGAGCCTTATGAATTTTCAATTAAAGCGACATCTCATTTCCTACATTTCAATTCTCACGTTGGTCTTCCTAACAACGCAGTTTGCGTCGGGTCAGCTTCGTCTGCCGATACCCAGTCAAAATGCAAGTATTAAACAAACAATCGGCGTTACAGACGTCACCATGACCTACAGTCGTCCGAACGTCAAAGGCCGCACCATTTGGGGCGAACCGGCGGCTTCGGCGGAAAAAGGCGAAGCGACGCTTGATGGCCAGACCGACGGTCTAAACGGGACGGCACTCGTACCCTACGGGCACATGTGGCGGACCGGAGCCAATACTGCCACGCTTTTTGCCGTCACTGACGACGTTTTAATTAACGGGCAGCCGCTCGCGGCCGGCAGCTACAGCCTGCACTCGATTCCCGGCAAGGACGAATGGACATATATTTTCAACGGCACGGCCAACCAGTGGGGCAGCTTTAGCTACGATGCGAAAAAAGACACCCTTCGTGTAAAAACAAAACCGCAATGGGTGGCCGACAGTCAGGAGACGATGATGTTCGTCATTGACCCGGCCGTGGATAATATGGCGACGGTCAGCCTTCGCTGGGAAAAGATCCGTGTCCCTTTTACCATCGAGGTTAAGAATATGCCCGCCCTCGTGGTTTCAAAGGCGCGAGTCTCGGTAGCTGCGTCGAAGCCTGACGATTGGAATACTCCGTACCGAGCGGCACTTTATGCCAACCGGAACAAGGCTGCCGACGATGCGGCAAAATGGTTTGATCAGGCTCTTCGGGCTGCTGATGCGTCGATAACTGGTAAAGAAACTTTTGGCAATCTATCGGGCAAGTTCAACATATTGCTCGCGATGGGTAAAAAAGACGATGCCCTCGCCGTCGCCGACAAAGCGATCGCACGCGGCAAGATCGACAAAGCCGATACTACCGCCTTCGAAAAACGCATCGCTGACATCAAAGCCGGTAAGATGTAGAGATTTTTAGCCACGAATGCACGAATAATTGAGGCTCAGAATATCTTGACCTCTCTTATTCGTGTATTCGTGGCTAAATTTTTTGCTTCTTTTTCCCGGCCAGCGTATAGGGCCGGCGGCTAACGCGATCTCGCGGACTGTTTCGTAACCAATGTGCGTCATTCGTCCCACGGGTTAAATACGCTCACGTCAGAGTCGCGAAAATCCCTTTCGCTTCGTGTTACCAATATCAGATTGCGATGAAGGGCTGTTGCCTCGATCAGCGAATCAAATGACGGACGCACAATTGCTCTCGGCTTAAATCCGGCAAGCATTTTTGCCCAGGTTGTGATCAATTTTTCGTCGATGTCGATAATTCGCCCTTGAAATGTAGGAAACAGATCGTCAAGCAGCCACGTCTCCAATTGCACCCGCCGCTTGCCGGTTGGCAACTGATAAATGCCACGCTGGAGTTCGCCCCAAGTAACGATGCTCAAAAACATCGTCGTTTCAGGTTGATGTTCAAACCAATCGAGGACATTTTGATTCGGGCAGACAGCAACCATCTCGGAGATTGCACAAGTATCGAGCAGATAAGCCATCGTTACTCTCCGAGATCAATTTCACGCGCCAGATCATCTTGACGAGAAAAATCTATATCAAGTCCGACAAGCGGACTGTTGCGCAAAACCTCAACAAGCGTCTGCCTTTTGCCCCGAGAACGCTTCCAGTCATTGATAGAGACAACCACGGCGACCTCGGTATCATGCCTCTTGATGATCTGTGGCTTCCCACTCTCGGCCAGCCGGATGATCTCACTCAAATTATCCTTTGCGTCTTTTACGGAATGTGTCATATTTAAATTTAACCTTATAGCCAGTATATGGCCATATAGCCATATTATGAGATATTTGCAGTTAAATCAAGGTGTTTTGTTTTAAAAGCTGCAATATTTTTATTTCTTACTCAACCTATCCCAAACCACCTTTGCGATATTTGCGATGACGCCTTCGCGGATTTTCTCGTCTGCGGGGGAATCGGAAACAAATACGGCGATGGCGACGTGTTTGCCGTTTGGGAGCCATATGATGCCGATGTCATTCGTGGCAGCGGTGATGCCGT
>JBDSCV010000289.1:0-14275 GCA_039920905.1 Pyrinomonadaceae bacterium | reverse complement strand
GTGTTGCAATACCTATCACCTGTCCATACATATTGACGACCGGAGAACCCGACGATCCCGGCGAGATCGAAGCCGTGATCTGGATGATCTTGCCATATCCGGAAATTTCACGAACCGCTGAGACAATTCCGTTAGAAACACTTCCCTCGAGACCATAAGGATTGCCCACAACGACAATCGATTCCCCTTCCTGAGGCACAGCCTGCACAATTGGCAGCGGAACGGCTAATGCACGCGGAACATCAACCTGTAGCAAAGCCAAGTCGCCTTCGCCATCAACGGCGAGTACGCCTCGAACGGGAAATTTCTTGCCATCGAGCAAATGTATCTCGACGCGGGACGCACGCTCGATGACGTGACGGTTAGTGATGACACGGTCAACAGCAATAAAAAAACCGCTGCCGCGAGAGATCGTGTTGCCTTTAGCGTCAAATGTCTCGATCGCTACCGCTGACGGTTTTATGCGTTTCACAAGCTCGGGCAGAAAATCCTGCGCAACAGATTGAGCCGCGAAACACGCGAAAAACATGAAAAAGAAAAAGATTTTTTTAAGTGTCCAGGCTATCATTTCGTGAATATCAGTCTGCAGTCTGATTATAGGCATATTCCGGTGTTGGAACAATGTTTTGATGAGAAGTTGCGGTACAACTTTGCGTCGTTTGCGGCTTTGCGTGAAATTGTGTCACGCAAAGCCGCAAAGGACGCACGTAAATCAAAAGGTTTTGGGGTTCACATCGCAACTAATGACTAAGAAAAATTGTAAAAATGTTGCATAAGCTGTGGAAAGAACTAAAATCGTATCTAAAGAAAAAAAATTATGAAGATAGCACTTGCTGCCGACCACGCCGGATTCGAAGAAAAAGAGAAGATCAAAAAGACGCTTGACAAGATGGGCGTCGAATATACGGATATGGGTACGGATTCGTCCGACTCGGTCGATTATCCCGACTACGCCCGAAAGGTCGGCGAGGCCGTCGCCAGTGGCGAATATGAGCAAGGTTTGCTTGTGTGCGGATCGGGAACGGGAATGGCGATCTCTGCGAATAAGGTGAAAGGTATTCGCGCGGCTGTCGCATGGAACGAAGAGATCGCACGTCTTGCCCGCCAGCACAACAACGCAAATGTACTCTCCTTGGCGGCACGCTTTATCCCCGACGAAGAACAGGCAAAGATCGTAAAAGCCTTCTTTTCCACTGAATTTGAAGGCGGACGGCACGCACCGCGAGTTGACAAGATATCTCAGATCGAAAAAGACGATCTTTGCTAATAAGAATTAGCTTTCGAACGCTCGCCGCAGAAATGCCACAAGCGGATACATCTCTTCCGCCGTTTTGACGGGATGTTTGCGAAATTCCGCACTCGTCAAAAACTTATCGTCGTGCAGTTCGGTAAACGCCATAAATTCTTTGAGTTTCAAGTATTCCATGGCTTATGTTCGGGATCAAATCCCTTAGGCGCTGATTTGAGACGTTCGCCTCGCATTTCGCCAAACGCATCGCGAAAGCTCTTTTTCTGCACGATCTTTAGAAATTCGTCAGTGTTTCCAGCGATCGAATTGCGAATCTTCAGCGTCTCTGGGCCGTCCGGAATGTGCTTACCGCCGGCAATAAAACTCTGCCCCGGCTGGACATGAAAATAGTAACCGGGCCGCATCGACTTCCTACCGCCGGGACTTATGTAGGCGCGAGATTCACTTTGTACGGACTCTTGTCCTTTGAAAACCGTACATCGCGATAAATGCGAAAGACACACGATTTCGGATCGATAGCGGCTACCGCGTCATCAAATTTCCCAACCTCACCGATCAGGTAGCCCGCAAACGCCGTCCCATTATCCTGAGCCGCGTCGAACAACTTCTTGTTTGCCTGAAACCAGTCGCGATTATTATTCGCAGCCAGGTCCTTCAGGAATTTTACTGTCGATTTTTCGATCATATTATGCTCGATTACTCCCCGTAAAGAGCGGCTGCACGTCTGTTCATCTCTTCGGGAGAAACATCTTCGGTATGAGTGGCGAATGTCCATTTGTGGCCAAACGGATCTTTGAAGTGGCCCGAACGGTCGCCGTAGAACTGATCCGTTACGGGTCGCAAAACCTCTAGTCCCTCGGCGACCGCTTTATCAGTAAATTCGTCAACGTTTTCGACATAGATCATCAATCCACAAGGCGAGCCGCCCAATGTTTGCGGGCTAACGGCGTCCATTTCGGGATGCTCGTCAGCCATCCCAAATATCGAATTACCGATGTTCATCTCCGCGTGGCCGACCATACCCGGCGATCCGATACGAAACAATTCCACGGCTCCAAATGCTCTTGTATAAAAATCGATGGCGGCTTCGGCGTTCCTACAGACCAAATATGGCGTGATGCCTTGGTAGCCTTCGGGTATTGGCTTTACGTCTGACCTAGATATTTCTCTTCAAACTGATTTTTAACGAATGTAGGTCTTTTTTGCCGAAGGTCAATCAATTTGCTCCAAAATTTGAGTTGGGCGGCCGAGAGGGGTAAGATTATCAAAACCATTGAGAGGTTATTTGCGAATGGATTATTGCGAACACATTGCCGCGATCATACCTGTCGAGCCGAGCGCAAACGGCTGTGAGGACTGTTTGAAAACAGGTGACATCTGGGTTCATCTGCGTCTGTGCGAGAGTTGCGGATACGTCGGATGTTGTGACAATTCGATCAACCGGCACGCAGCCAAGCACTATCATGCGAGTCATCATCCGATAATTAAGCCGCACGAACCGGGCGAAGATTGGGGCTACTGTTATGCGGGCGATATGTTTTTTGAGTCATTACCAAAAGTTTAATTTTTAAGGGGGCAATATTATGGCAACAAGTGCAGAATGGCATGAAGATTACGACAAGATGAGCGAAGCGTCGCGCAATTTTTCGCGGGCGATCAAGTCCGTCCAAGAGGAACTTGAGGCCGTTGACTGGTATAACCAGCGGGCCGAACAGACGAGCGATAAGCAGCTAAAGAAGATACTAGAACACAACCGCGACGAAGAGATCGAGCACGCCGTCATGGCCCTCGAATGGCTGCGGCGAAATAACCCTAAATTCGACGAGCATATGAAAACATATCTCTTTACCGAGGGTGATATTTTGGAGATCGAAGAAGAAGCGAAGTAAGATATAACCGCGAAAAGACGCGAAAAAAAGAGATCAAAAAAAATTACTGACTTCTTATTTTAGCGAATTTCGCGTTTTTCGCGATTAGTTTCTTTGTTATGGCAACCAAATTTCCCGAAATGCCGCTCGATGCATGGCGGACGACAAAAAATACGCTGCATCTTTATCTCCAGATCGTCGGCAAGATCAGGCTCGTGACGCATCCGCGCTTCAATCATTGGTGGCATGTGCCTTTGTATGTATCACCGCGCGGCCTTACAACGCGGACGATACCGTATGCGGGCGGCAATTTTGAGATCGAATTCGACTTCAGAGACCATGAGTTAAAAATGCGAACCAGCGACGGCCGCATCGAGGATTTTGCTTTGTACGACGGCCTGACGGTCGCCGATTTTTACGCGAGCGTTTTTGCAAACCTAGCCAAGCTCGGCATCTATCCCGGCATCAAGGCCGAGCCTTACGAAGCGCCGTCGACAACGCCGTTTGCCGACGACCATGAAAACAAGTCATACGACAAAGAATACGTCGAGCGTTTTCATCAGATATTGGTCGCGGTCGATCAGATATTCGAGGAATTTCGCGGCCGCTTCACAGGCAAATCGACGCCCGTCCATCTTTTCTGGCACAGCTTTGACCTCGCTTTGACGCGGTTTTCAGGCAAACTCGCACCCGCGATCGACGGTGCCAATATGGTCACCCGCGAAGCCTATTCGCATGAGGTCATCAGCTTTGGTTTCTGGTTTGGTGACGACAAAGAGAATAGCGTTGCCGCACCGGCATTCTATTCATACACCGCTCCGTTACCCGAAGGACTGGCAAACGAGCCTTTACGTCCGGATAAGGCGTTCTGGAGACCCGACGGCGGAATGGCTTTGCTGATTTATGACGAAGTGCGAGTAACCGATGATCCTCGGGCTATAGTGATTGAATTCCTTGAAAGTGCGTATCAGGCAGGAGCGAAACGTAGCGGCTGGAATACCGACTCATTCGCTATGAGGCCACTGTAATCTTCTTCGGAAAAGCTGCTAGCTTTTAATCACCAATTTTCAGCTATCAGTTATTCCGAAACTCAGGTGCGATTATGATCGATCTACGCAGCGATACAGTTACAAAACCGAGCGACGCCATGCGGCGGGCGATGGCGGCGGCTGAGGTCGGCGATGATGTTTTTGGCGACGACCCGACCGTCAATAAATTGCAGGAGCGCGCTTGCGAGATATTTGAGAAAGAGGCTGCGTTGTGGGTTCCGACCGGTTGTATGGGCAACGAGATCGCCGTCAAGGTGTACACAAAACCGGGGCAGGAGATCGTCACCGAGGATCGCGGACATATTCTGAATTACGAGCTTGGGGCCGCGGCTGTTATTTCAGGCGTGACCATCCGGGCGGTAAAAAGCACGGACGGTTCGGGGCATCTGACATGGGACGAGATCGCTCCGGTTTTGCACATCGACCCGCGATATTATGAGGCCGCGACCGGACTTATCTGCCTCGAAAATACGCATAACTTTGCTGGCGGGAGTGTGATGACCGTTTCGGCGTGTGCGGAAATTTGTGAAAAATCTCACGCGGTCGGTCTGCCTGTCCACATGGACGGAGCCCGAATATTTAACGCATCGGTTGCGTTGGGCGAGTCCGTCGCGGATCTGACACGGGATTGTGATTCGGTAATGTTGACGCTATCCAAAGGACTCGGTGCTCCGTCAGGCTCAATACTGCTTGGCTCAAAAGAATTTATTAAAGAGGCACGCATCTGGCGAAAACGGCTCGGCGGTGGAATGCGTCAGATCGGCATCCTCGCAGCGGCTGGGTTGATCGCTCTCGATGACGGTCCGGAACAATTGCATCAGGATCATGGGAACGCCAAATCGCTGGCGAGTGGCCTTATTAACATTCCGGGCATTGCGATCGACATCGAGAAAGTCGTAACCAATGTCGTAATTTTCGATATTTCCGGTACCGGCAGATCGTCAGCCGAGATCGTTGCAAGACTTAAAGACAAAGGCATCTTGGCGATTGGCTTTGGCAACCTGATTCGAATGGTTACGCATTGCGATGTGTCGGAAGATGATATCAGTAAAACTATTTCAAAAATCTCAACGATACTTTATTAAAATTTATCGCGACATATTTGTTCACTTGGAACGCAAAAAGCTGGGAGTGGACGGATCTTGAACAAGCTTCGGACGCAGTCAAGAACGGCAAAAGAAATATCAAGCGCCGCTGGAGTTGTGGAAATACAAAAAAATCAAGGTCAATGATCGATTCTTTTTGCTGAAGCAAGGTGCTGATCCGCCAACTGGCATTTTTGGATCAGGACACGTTACGCAAGCACCGTTCCTCGATTTGCATTGGGAAGAAACAAGAAGCAAACGAGGAGAAAAAGCCTTATATGTCGGAATTTCGTTTGATAGGTTGATGAATCCTCAAACTGACAACATTATCGAGAGGGAATTCCTAAGTAGAGATGCTGTTTTTTCAGGAGTTAATTGGAATACTCAACGATCCGGAATTGAGATATTGCCCGAGATTGCCGTAGAACTGGAACAAGTATGGCGCGACTTAAATGAAGGGTTTGATTTCATTTTGCCCGATGAAATCCGTGACGAAATATTCGAGGGTGGCCGACGCTCAGTAATGGTAAATGATTACGAACGGAATACGCAAGCCCGCCAAATCTGTATTGAACATTACGGAAACCGTTGTATAGTTTGCGAATTTGACCTCGACGATGGCTACGGTCGAGAGGTAGCTAACGGATACATTCATGTTCATCATCTAGTCCCTCTTTCCGAAATTCGCGAAGTCTATGTAGTCGATCCAGTAAAGGATTTGGTGCCCGTCTGTCCGAGCTACCACGCAATAATTTACAAGCGTAAACCGCCATATTCGATTGCCGAAATGCAAAAGATCGTTCATAAAAATAAACGGAAGTAGATCGCTTGTATACTGCCTAAATGAACATCGAACAACTCCGAAAATATTGCCTGTCGTTTCCCAGTGCGACCGAAGATATTAAGTGGGGTGCGGATCTTTGCTTTTGCGTCGGGGCTAAGATGTTTTGCGTGACAGGTGCGGATTCCATCTCCGGCGGGATGTCGATAAAATGCACGCCGGAAAAATTTAATGAGCTGATCGAACGCGATGGCATCGATCCGGCCGCGTATGTAGGCCGTTACAAATGGGTGCGAATCGCAAACCTCGACGCCGTATCGCCCGGCGAGCTAAAAGAGCTTATCAGGAAGTCATACCAACTCGTTTTTGATAAACTACCTCCTAAGATAAAAAAAGACGATTTCTTGACACGATGATCATTTCTATCGACGGTCCCAGCGGAGCGGGCAAATCCACGCTGGGCAAAATGCTCGCCAAAAAACTGAATCTCCTCTATCTCGACACCGGTGCGATGTATCGCGCAGTTGCGTTGGCGGTTGGGCGGGCCAATGTCCCGTATCGTGATATTGACCGGATAGCTGATATTGCCGAGAATTCCGAGATTGACCTCATAGGCGAGCCGGACGCGATGAAGGTGATGCTCGATGGGGAAGATGTATCGGTCGAGATCCGCACTCTCGAGGCGTCCCAGGCTGCCTCCGTCGTGTCAACTATTTCCGAAGTTCGCCGGATCATGGTCGAGCATCAGAGGGCGATAGGCGTCTCGGCCCCAAACGGCTGTGTGCTCGAGGGCCGGGATATTGGCAGCATCGTATTTCCAAGGGCTGACATAAAATTCTTCCTAACGGCCAAGCCTGAGGCCCGTGCCCGCCGCCGCCATACCGAGGATCAATCCAAAGGCCGCCTTTCGACTTACGAGCAAACTCTCGCCGAGATCAATGAACGTGACGAACGCGACGTTTCGCGCGAGGACTCACCGTTGACAATAGCTGACGATGCAATTGTCATCGACACCAGCGAGCTCGACCTCACCGAGGTGTTTGAACAAATGATGGCAAAGGTCAATGAAACACACGCCTCCGCCGCATAAAGTTTGACTTGCAGCAGCCAAATCGGTAAGATTTGAAGTTGCTTTTGATATGCTCCCGTAGCTCAGTTGGATAGAGCGACGGCCTTCTAAGCCGTAGGTCGCACGTTCGAGCCGTGCCGGGGGTACCAATATCCAAATTGAGAATTGAAAACTAAAAAATGGAAAATGCAGGAACGGTTTTAAATTTTTATTTTCAATTGTTTTATGGCGGCTATAGTTCAGTTGGTTAGAACGCCTGATTGTGGTTCAGGAGGTCGTGGGTTCGAGCCCCACTAGCCGCCCCATTTCCTCTCCTTTTTTTCATATTTTTTTATTGATCATCGGTGGTCAGACGATTACGGTACGACAGTCACGCACTTGACCGGAAAAAGATATTTGATTTTCCAACCATCGGTTCATTTGGTGCGTCTAAGCTGGTAAATTTTGAACAAAACCTTAATAAACAAGGGCGAAACATGAAGCACTTACGAGTTGGCATTTTGTTGCAGTTTTCCGTCGGAAAATGGTATATTTTAGGTTCATAGTCATGTGGCAAATGATTTGCCTCTTCAGAAGGAAATTAACAATGAGAAATATTTGGGCCTGGAGCGGCAAACTAACCTTATTTTGGATCGTTGCATTGCTTTTTAATTTAACGGTTTTTTCGCAGCTTTCCTTACGGAAGGCGGTGGATTTTGACAACGACGGTAAGGCTGATTTTAGTGTCTTCCGTCCTGCCGGTAATATTTGGTTTATTGCTAAAACTGGCGGCGGTCTAGTTGTAACTCCTTTTGGCAGTGCGAGTCAGGATTATATAACGCCCGGGGACTATGACGGAGATGGTCGAGCCGATATTGCCGTGTGGCGAGATACAGATGGAAATTTTTACTGGATCAGGAGTTCTGACGGAGTTTTTGTGACCTTTCATTGGGGTCAGTCCGGGGACGAGCCGGTTGCACGCAAATATGATAACGATAGTCGCACCGACCCGGCAATTGTTCGGCGGACAAATGGTCAGATGTTCTGGTATAAATACCTTACCAATACTGGAGCCGTCAATGTTGCTCAGTGGGGTCTTTCAACAGATATCGTAACCCCAGGCGACTATGACGGCGATGGCATATTTGATTATGCAATTCAACGCCCAGGATCGACGCCGACAAGTCAGGCAACATTTTTTGTTTTGAACAGCAGTAATAATGCAGTTGCCGTAACGGCATGGGGCATCACTTCTGACTTAGTTGTCACAGGCGATTATGACAATGATGGTAAGACGGATTATGCGGTTGTGCGTGAGGGAACTACCCCGACATCGAATCTTGTATGGTATATAATCAATAGTTTGACAGGGACTATTTCAGTTACCACCTGGGGACTTACAGGCACCGATATAAACGTCCAGAACGACTATGACGGTGACGGAAAAACCGACATCGCTGTTTGGCGTGAAACAGATGGAAATTTTTACTGGATTAGGAGTTCCGACGGCGTCCCGAACGTATTGCATTGGGGGCAGGCGAATGATTACCCGATCGCCAGCTATGACACACACTAATATACCTGGTAAACGATTTAACGAATGGTTGAAGACACTTTGTCTTCAACCATTTTTGTTTATCTCATTCGTTTGTAGTATTTTTCCCTTGGTTAAATGGCTGATCTGAATACAACTATACGCACCGTATTTTCGCAAAAAAAGGTGGTCATAATCGGCGACCTTGTAGCGGATCAATTTCTCAACGGCACAATCTCGCGTGTTTCACGCGAGGCTCCCGTGTTTATACTCAGGCATGATAATACGCATACTGTTCCCGGTGCCGCGGCAAATGCGGCGGTCAATGTAGCGTCCCTTGGCGGTAGTCCTTTACTCATAGGTTTGACCGGACAGGATGCCAACGCGGATATTCTCTTAGACACGTTGACGTGCAATGGCGTTGATCCCGGTTTTATTGTTACCGATCCCAATTTTTCGACCACAACAAAGGTTCGAGTTTTAGCCGGTCAGCATTACGCCGCTAGGCAACAGGTTATCAGAATAGACTACGAAAATTCGGCCAAAATTTCCGACGGCGTAAAACAAAAACTCCGCAACAATCTTGCGGCCGCCGCAGACGATGCCGACGCCTTAATCGTCTCGGATTATAACTATGGGGCTGTGTTTCCTGAGATTTACCAAGATGCTTCCGCCATCTCACGCGAACGCGATATTCCATTGATCGTCGATTCGCGTTTTCATCTTACTGATCTCTCGAACGCAACGACGGCAACCCCAAACCGAGAAGAGGTAGAGCAAATACTTGGCAAAGATTTTACGGCGGATGATTGTTCGCTGTTGCGTGAACGGTTAGGACTCGATGCTCTTTTGGTTACAAACGGTAATCAGGGAATGTTGCTATTTCAAAAGGCTCACCCGTCTCTGCGGATCGACGCGGTCGGCTCCTCCGAACCGGCTGATGTCACTGGGGCCGGTGATACGGTTATTGCTGCGTATGCGCTGGGTTTAGCCTCTGGCCTGACCTTTGCAGACGCGGCACACATAGCAAACCACGCCGGGGGCATTGTTGTTATGAAGAAAGGAACCGCATCCGTCAGCATCAGCGAAGTACTCGAATCGTTAAAGACCAATCCGGCCGCTCTTGTATCGACGCAAACCCTTTAATTTTGTATGTCCGACCTTTGCTCACCAATTCTCAGCCGCACCGATCTAGCGGATAAAGTAGCGCGTGGCAGGGCCGCTGGCATGACGATTGTCATTGCAAACGGATGCTTTGACCTCTTTCACGTTGGCCATGTCCGCTATCTTATCGGCGCAAAAGCCCTTGGTGATATTTTAGTCGTTGCTATTAATTCAGACCGTCAAATCCGCTCGCTAAAAGGTGCTGGCCGTCCTTTTATGCCCGAGAATGAGCGTGCCGAGATGATTGCGTCTATTCGATGTGTAGATCTGGTTACAGTATTTGACGAACCAACGGTCGAAGAATTGCTACGAGGTATCAAGCCGGATTTCCATGCAAAAGGCACTGATTACACAACCGACACGGTGCCCGAAGGCGAAATCGTCCGGCAGTATGGCGGCACAGTCGCCATTGTCGGCGACCCAAAAGACCATTCATCGACATCATTGATCGAGATGGTAAAAGCCGACGATGAGACGCGGAGACACAACGACGTCGAGAAAATACTCAAGGCGCAGTCTTGATTCCTTTTCGCCGCATCTCTGCGTCCCTCCGTCACCGCGTCAATTCAAGAAATGTGGAACGCCCGCTCAAAAAACGATCTGATAATTGAGGTTTGGGAAAAGCTTGATTGTGAAAATGTCGGCGCAGCCGAAATACAAGCAATAGAGCTGGTAATCGTCGATCAATATGGCCCGGCGGCCTTGGATTCGCCGATGGTGATAGCGCGTCTGCTCGCCGATGAGGGTGCGGATCTACGCCATTCGGAGATAATGGATCTTTATGTCGAACGCGCATCCGACCGGCCATATGATGCGGCGCTGCGAAATGTCTTAAAGATCGACGATCTGAAAAGTGCGGCCGGTTCGATCCGAAATCTTGAAAGTCTTCGGCAAAAATATAAAAGCGGAAACGACAAGGAAGGGCTGAGGCTAATACGTGCAACGGCTCTCCGAGGCAAGCAAAACGCAATGGAGATCGCCGACAGGAAGAATGCGGACTCAGTTAGACGAGTGGTAAATGTCGAGATCGCACAATGGCTTACGGTCTGGCTCCAAATGCCTGAGGGATTTGATAGTTGGGTCGAGTTAAGGCAGGCATCACCGGATTTCACATGCAAATTTGGTGACGCACGCCAAGTTTCAGAATCGTAAATGCGACGGTTTTACTCACCAATTGAGAATTTTAGAGACCAAAGCGTCACGCTCGATGCCGGCGAAACGCGGCATTTGCGTGATGTTTTGCGGCTCATTGTCGGCGAGGAAGTTTCAGTTTTTGATGGGACCGGACGCGAGTTTCAATGTGAGATCATCGAGATCGGAAAGAAAAGCTCAGTGCTGTCGGTTGTCAAAGAAATGTCGCCCACATCGCCCGAATCTACACTTGATCTCACTATCGCGGCAACGGTTCTAAACAGCGAAAAGTATGATCTGATCATTCAAAAGGTCGTCGAACTTGGAGTCTCCATTCTCGTTCCGTTAAGCACTATCCGATGCGACGTAAAACCCAAAGATGCCGAAAAACGAATAGAAAGGTGGCGGCGGATCGCTCTCGAAGCGACAAAACAATGCGGGCGGGCAAAGCTCATCAAGATCGCCGAACCAGTGGCTTTCGACAAATTTATCGAAACAAAAAAAGAAAACTTAGTTCTATTCTCCGAACGCGACGGGAATGATTTTTCAACCATAGCAAAGGGCAAAAAAATAACCGCCTTGTTTGGACCGAAAGGCGGTTGGGACGATTCCGAATTAGAAGCCGCTCGCACCAGTGATGCAAATATTGTCACCCTCGGGGGGCGAATCCTCAGGGCAGAAACCGCGGCGATAGCAATTACGGCGATCCTTCAGCATCGATTCGGAGATGTGAATTAAAACAGTCGCCCTGAGCGATTAAAATACCGGCTTTTTCGCTCTATAATAGGCATCACCTTTCTGCTTCATTTTGGCCTTACTTCCGAGCGTATTAATAAACGTCAAAAGCAGATTTCGATCATCAAATTTAAAGTTTGCAGTTCCCTCGGCCTCAACATCCTGATCGTCATAACGAACTATCAAATACTTAGAGCTTTTCGACAATAACCCAGCCAAGCCAGCACCGGGAAGTGGCAACCGGCTGACGACATTCCCCGTTTGGGAAACACTGGTTTTTGAGTCGGGGTAGATCACAAGTAAGGCCGAATAAGGAATTGAGAACATTTCCTTCTGATCCTGTCCGTTAAAAACTACACGTTCGTTGGCGTCGTCAAACCTAAGGTTGCCTTTCTCTTTTCGACTGTTACCAAAAATACCACCCTCGTAACGGGCCTCAAACGACGCGGGCAAATTTGTCGGAACCGGAGACGCTGTCTTCTCGACCGGACGCAGCTGCGCATAAATCATACCCGAGACATAAAATACCAAGAACGCCAGAAATAATAGTCTTTTCATAAAACTGTAAAACTGATTCTAAAAATCTTTCAGGAGAGACCTGTCTAATTTATTATAGACGCGCCTTTGACGACTAGGGTTGTTATTTTACGGCCGCAAACTTTAAATTTTTCATATACGGTTTAAGACGTTCATTCGCTATATCCACATATTCTTGCGAGATTTCGGAACCGATCCAGCGGCGTTTCAGTTTATCGGCGATCTTCGCCGTGGTGCCGCTTCCCATAAAACAGTCGTAAACAAGGTCGCCCGGGTTCGTCCACGTGCGGATCTGATCTTCTACAAGCTGCTCAGGGAAAATAGCGGGGTGCTTAAACGCTATTTTGTCTTTCGACGATGACGTCCCGACGTTGTAAAAGAAGATGTTGTTGACCTTACGTTCTTTCGGGGCGATATGATCGTGAGCCAGATCATTACGTCCGACCTTTGTTATGCGGAACGACTTAAAGGCTTTTTCCTGTTTTATCGGCTGCATCAAAGGATTAAAAGTCTGTGGCTGGCCCTTACTAAAGCAAAACATATATTCAAAACATTGCCGATACCGCTTGCCGCAATCGCTTGGGATCGGGTTATTTTTCGCGTAGATCATCGTGTCGTGTACCTTAAATCCGGCCTCTTGAAACGTGATCGCATGACGAAAACTGGTTAGCGTTTCGTCACCGTTTAACGTTCTGTCGCCTACGACCCAGATCACAACGCCGCCCGGTTTAGTTTTCTGAAACAGCTTTGCGGCGATTTCCTCAACCGGAAAATGATAACCGTTATAGTCTCGCAGATCATCGTAGGGCGGGCTCGCGATCGTCATATCGACAAGATCGTCGTGCATTCGTTCAAGCGTTTCGAGACAGTTTTCCTGATAGATCTTGCAGAATTGCATATTTAAAGCGGCCACTTATCCAGAAAAGTGGCTAAGAATCCCTTTTCAGGCTTTTGGATCTCGCTTTCGAGGAATTCGCGAAACTGTTCCTGTTCGCTATGGTAATCTTCTTCGCCGATCTGGCCGGTGAAATACACGACACGCAGCCAGACGAGGTATGTATTGAGCGTGTCGATCTGGTTGTATTCGACGATCTTGGTCAGATCGCGGGCCAGCCAAAGATCGGTGACCTGATCGCCACGAACATCGATCTTGCCGGGAAAACCGCACATTTTTGCAAGCTCGTCGAGCTTTGGTTTCATCGCGCCGGTTGAAAACAACTTCAAAAGATCCAGATGGTCTTCATTGTCCCATCTCTTAAAGTAATCACCGGGATCCCAATTTTTAACAGGACGTTTATTAAATAGAGGCGCGGTAATTTCATTGATAAGCCCGCGTTGGATCAGCACCTGCAGGTCGGACTCAGCCGAGTTAAAGCCGACAAGCTGCGGCCGGCGCTTGCCAACGAAATACAGAAACTGGTTGATGATCGACGCCTCATCAACATCGTCTGAGTCGAGCGGCAGTTTTGGCAGCGAGTTTAACGAAAATTCGGTAACTCTTTCACCGTCTCGAAAAACCGATTTGCGCGATAAAAATGCGATCGACACGACCCGTGAGAACATGTATTTGAGAAACGGACGCGGATTTTCCTCGACATTATATTGCGGCGAATGTTCCCATAAATGCTGCATCGCCTCAAGCTCGGTCGTCTCGTCCGGAAGGTCAAAGAGCCGCTTTGCGCCAGCGGCATCAGGTACCCATTCGAGATCGTAAAATAACGCAAGTTCTTGGATCGGAGATTTTAGCATCGGATGGTCTTAAAAGCGCGGCAGTTGTCAGCAAACATCGAAAGTTTAGCATACAAAAAAAGAGGGTGTCTGAAAAGTCATTAAAAACTCAGCGAACTTCGCGTCCGACTTTGCGATCTCTGCGTTAAGATTCTGTTAAACGCTGAAAAAGCAGAGACTTACGCAGAGTTCGCTGAGTTTCCCAATCCAATTTATTTTTACGCAAACATAAAAATCATGGGTCATGACTAGTTAACGCTCGGATCTTTGATAATTTTCAATAGAATAGAGTATAGATTTTGATTTCTATAATTGAATCTAAACTCACATTCTTTAAGGTGCAAGTAGAAGGTGGATTTTCGCATG
>JBDSCV010000288.1:0-4229 GCA_039920905.1 Pyrinomonadaceae bacterium | reverse complement strand
TTTTTATATTCAAGAACGACAAATAAAAATAAGATCGGCACCGAGCCGCCACCGACCGTGACCGATATTCAGTCATCCAATAAGGCCGCCTGGAACAAGGTGTTTTGGTTTGTTTTCAAAAAGCTGGCCTTTAACGATCTCAGGATTGGCGTCAAAGCGTCAGCTTTGCAATATCGGCAAAATGCCTCGGATTACCGTAAATCGGCTATCGCGGGTGCGATGACGGTGTTGTCCTTATATCAGGAGATTGAGGGCGAAAAAGTCTTGTCAGATGCGGAGATGCACGATATTCAGGCGCGGCTTGCGCTCGACGATAAGACACTTGGCTGGCACATGCAGAGCGAAAATCTCGGTCGTGTTTACGAAAAAGAGCTTGAAAAGACTCGAGATTTTCGCGGGCATAACTGGGAACTTTTACGTCAGTATTCTGAGGCGCAAGGGTTGTATTTTGAGCCGCTGGAAATGGCGGACGGTGCGGCCCGCCACGCGATCGTCTGGACATCCGCCGAGGACCTTGCGGCAAACAAGGGCAAAAAGTTTGAGCGGCGATTTTTGAATTTCAAAAGTCCATGGGGTGACGAAAAACTCTTAAAATGGAAGGGTTACTCGCAAAGCCGCTGGTTTGATGCGGACGACCGTCAGGTTGACGCCGATACACCGGGGGCCCATTCGAAAACGATGATCCCGCTCGCTCTATATGGGCTCGACCATCCAAAGGTACCCGTCATTCTGGTTGATTTTCGGGATAACGGTAACCCCAGATTCCGTGAGATGTCGAAACGTATTTTGAGCGATCTCACCGGAAACGTTTTGTCGATTTCGCGGTTCGGTGGCCTTCCGTTTTTTGTCGGAAGGTATATTTACGATTTTGCGACTGATCGTAGAGGTGCGGATCTCAATCAGGTTTCGCGGATGCGGTCGTATGAACAGTTGAAACTTTTAATCGCTCTGGACGAGTCGCTTGACACCAGTTTTCGCAACGAGATCTCTAATCGCATAGAGTCTTCCGCTCTAAATCCTTTGCAAAATGATTCTGATGTCGAGGCACGGCTCGCCCGCGCTCAATATGACAACCTCATCGCCTACGCAAAGGACCCCAGCGGACTGCCGAAAAAGATCTCTGACGATAGACGCGAAGAGATGACGCGGCTGAAACACGACCGTTCGGAACGGACATTATTCGCCGCCGGGCATTTCTTTTCGTTTGGCCTATACACCCATCGAGAAAAGGCGACACCGGAATTGCTGGCGGAGATGGACGTCCGCCGCCAGCTGGATTATCACGAGCGATTTCTGAGCGAGGTCGCATTTGCCTCGGCGAACCCTGAGATCGACAGCGATCCGGTTGAGATAAAACGCTCGCTTGCCTATGTCTCGCAGCATGGTGCCGAGGCGCGTGAAAAAACGACACGCACACTGGCAAAGATCTTTAGGATCAGCCGCGACGACGATATGCAGGCTCTCTGTCTGACCGGTTTATATCGAATAAATAACTCTTCCGCAAAAAAGGAACTCCTCGCGATTTATAACAATACAAAGGTCGTTGACCGCTGGCGAAATGTCTGCGCCCATTATCTCAAACTTGCATTGCAAGAGGGCCAACGCATCTCGGCACGGGACGCCGTTGAGATCGCGGTTATAGCGGCAAACTAGCTTTATCCCCGGAAAATAGAATGACCTTTAGATCGAACGTTTTGCGGACCTTATTTTTTTGTATCTTGATAGTCGCCGGCGCCTTTTGTGTATGCGCACAGAACGTTAAGCGGGTCGTTATTTTAAAGATTGACGGGCTTCCGGGATATTATGCCGACCGCTTCGTGCATCAGCGCGATATGGCGACGGGGAAATCAGTCTTGCCGTGGTTCGACGAGGTTTTTTACAAAAATGGAACGCGTGTCCCAAATTTTTACACGCGTGGTATGAGCCTCTCGGGGCCGTCGTGGGGACAACTCGATACGGGCCGCCATTTGCAGATAAAGGGAAATGTCGAGTATGACCGCTTTAGCCTGCGGGGATATGATTACCTTAATTTTGTCCCTTTTTATATTGAATACGGCCTCGGTAAAAAAGCGGATATGCCAGCCGTCGAGGTGCTCGACCAGTTAGAGATCCCTATCCTATGCGACGCTTTTCCTTTTAATAAGCGATATACGAGCCAGCAGCTTTATCAACGGGGAAATGACTGGGCCGTCCTGGCGAGTGCAGTGGTAAATTTGTATCCCGGCAATCCGAGCGATTTTATTGATGAATGGGTCATCGGATTTGATGTCCGGAAATTTACCATTGATCAGACCGAACGCGACGTTCTGGGTAAACTCGTAAAACGGCCCGAGATCGACTATTACGATTATTACGACGGAGCCTTTGACCACGTGTCGCACCACAATAATGACACCGCGTCGAGATTTGCCGCTCTAAAAGACCTTGACCATCTCATCGGTAAAATGTGGACGGCGATCCAAAACTCCTCACGGGCGGACGAAACTGCTCTGATCCTGGTTTCAGACCACGGCATCAATTCAGAGGAGAAAATTTACGGTCAGGGGTTTAATCTGGTGAAGCTGTTCGCAAGTTCATCTGGCGGCGGCAATCATGTCATTACAAAACGCCGGTTAATGCTCGACTATTCGATAAAAGGGATCTATCCGCTTGTGCCTTTGGTAACAACTACGTCCAATGTGTCTAATTATTTAAATGGTGAAAGCAGCAAATACCCGACCGTTTTGGTCGATTTTGACGGCAATGAGCGTTCATCTATCCATTTGCGCAATAACGATCTGAATGTTATCCAGATTCTCCTCCAGCAGCTCCAACGTGAAAAACTCTCGCCTGAGATCAAAACGGCGGCGAGGAATGTCATTTTTCGAGTCATCGACAAACACCGCAACGCCTGGCGTCAAACCGCCGGTCAACTCAATGACGAGCTTGACGCTCTGCACCGATGGATCGGTTTGCAGCAGAAAATAATCCCAACTTTGGAATTGAAAGTGGGCAAGGATAAATCTTTACGCGGAGTTATCGAGCAAAATAGACGGGTTCTCGCCCAGACAGACATTGCCATACAGACCGAAGCCGATTACCGCAAATATGTAAAGATGCTCAACAATTTGCTCGCCCTGACGCCGGAAACGTTTGATGCTAAGAAGCTTAGGATCGAAGACCTTGTGGCTCCCGGGACGATGGGCGATCCTAATTCCATTTACGATCTGCAGAATTATGCCGTTGGCCCGTCGATCTCGGGTTTAAGACTCGATGGCAACAACGCTCTCGATCTTGAACGAAGTTTTATGCAGGTCGATTATTTAAACCTTCTCCACGATCAAAAAGTGAGGAGTAATGTCCAGCCGGAGGTCAGCAACCGGCCCATCGATTTTGTCGCTGTGCGTCTGCCGGCCAAGTCGCTGGTAGGTGTTTTGCCGGCAGAGGATGAATTAAACGAAGATCCTATCTGGCTTAACAGCGGCGATGAAAAGCAGACGCTGATCCTGTCGCGCGTGGATAAAGACGGCGTCCAGAGCTATCGATATCTGCCCGTATCAAACCTAAAGCAGGATGCCGACGGCAAGGTCACATTTGAGATGAAAGAGTGGGGCGACGGTTTTCCGCTCAAGTATTTTGAGGATAAGAATTTTGCAGTTCCGCCGTCCCGCCGCACCGCGTGGCTTGGCGAATGGCACACCGAAATTGAGTGGTTCGGGGCAGTGCATAAGACGATGTATTCCAATGCGATCATCGGCCTCAATGAGCAGATCGAGCGGCATCCTTTATTTGCTGATGGCGGCGAAAACTTATCCGAAGATGAGAACCTAATTCGCCGCCTGCGGCAGCGGCAGCGTCAATTGACTGAGGCCGATATGCTGATCCTTGCGAATAATCACTGGAATTTTGATGTGCGCGGCTTTAATCCGGGCGGCAATCACGGCTCATTTTTGCGGGTGTCGACCAACTCCACTCTTATGTTCGCCGGGGGGATAAAAACCGGCATTCCGCGTGGTTTATCTGTCGAGGCTCCGTATGACGGGTTGAGTTTTATGCCGACGGTGATGCGCCTAATGGGTAAGGTCGACGATCAAAATGAGCCGTTATCTGAGCTAAGGGCGCGCGGCTTTCGCAAATTCCCGGGCCGCGTAATTACCGAGATCACGGGTACAGCTAAGTAGCGGCGTTGTTTAGTCGTCCGATTTGGCCAGATGTTTGGCCCCGCGCGCGGCCCCGCGCCAAAGTAGGAT
>JBDSCV010000287.1:0-6370 GCA_039920905.1 Pyrinomonadaceae bacterium | reverse complement strand
GGTCATTGAGAGATAAGGTAACAAACAAAATGCGGAAACACGACTATAAAGGAAAGCCGCACTTAGGTTTATAAAACGGCGGGTTTCCGCTTTTCCGATAGGTAAAAATGCCAAAGCAGCCTGGCCGCTACCGAACGGAATGGTTTCCACCTTTCGGCCATTGTGACAAACTCATCCGATCCGGGGCGGCGTTCCGCACCTGTTAGTTTTTGATAGGCCGCGTGCAGGGCAATATCGCCCTTGGGCATAACATCCGGCCTGAGCATTGCCATGAGCAGGTAAATGTCGGACGTCCATTCGCCCACGCCTTTCAGTTTGATCAGCTCTGCCTTGACCTCGGCGTCGGTAAGAACGTGCAGCCCGTTGAGGTCGATCCGGCCCTCCAGCACCGCCTCAGACAAATGCCTGGCGTACGCTGTCTTCTGTCGGCTAAACCCGACAGCTTTCAACTCAGCGTCGCTAAGTGACAAGAATGCCCTCGGCGAAACATCGCCCAGATGCACCGATAATTTATCGAAACATGCTTTGGCGGAGGCAAGCGAGACCTGCTGCTCAAGGATGATCTGCAGCAGCGTGGCAAATCCTGTCGGCCGGTCCCACAGCGGCGGCGTTCCGTAACTATCGTAAACAACTGCAAGCTCGGGATGTTCACGTGCAAGTTGCTTAGACGCAGACTTAAGTTTTGCTTTCGTCAAGACGGGTGGGCGCTTCATGAAAGGATGGCTACCAGATCGACGGTACTGAGGACTCGTCAAACTCGATGGTTCCTCCGTTCGGCAGGATGTGAATGACCCGTTCGACGTCTTGAGCCCGCAGCATGGGAGCAAGCATGCCAACACGGTGGCAGTTTGCGCGGGGCTGCTTGTGGTCGGACAGTGGTTTTGATTCTGAGCACATTATCGCAGTGCGAAGTTCGGAAGCGATCTCGACGATCCGATTGACCCCCCATGCAAGGGGCTTCCGGCTTTGGCTTATTTTTGCCGCCCGTCTCAGGCAGGTGTTCATACCCGATGCCGTTCTCACGCAGCAGCTCAGCCAGCACCAAACCGTTGTACTGCGGCCATCGCGAACGGGCAAACGCTCGCACGTCGCAGACAAACTCAATATCGTGCTGCTTGAGCAGCTCGAGAAAGTACGCGAAAGGATGCCGGCCGTGTCCGATGGTGTAGATCATTGGTGTTTGGCTATAGTCTACCGCATATTTCCGCGGCCGCCGCCGCCATGTTTTCGGGAGGATACTGACGTTGTTTTAGCCGTGAGAATCTTTTTTAAGCCGCTGAAAAAACAATATAACGCCTAAACCGTTAATACAGCGGCAAAACTAACGGTACAACGGGTAGATTGATCAACACAGCCGCTAAACAAAAAATCCAGCCGTTATATTGTTGGTTTAACGGCTGTACTTTTTTTGTAGACTCTAAAAAAACAATATAACGGCTGGACTGTTTATCTGATCGTCGAAATATCGGAGAGATCTGCTCGTTGGCGCTGCGTTATCGGCGCGCCGTTTTGGCGATCTCATCAAAAGCGGCGGGGTCTTCGAGGGCGGAGAGATCGCCCGGGTCCTCTCCTAAGTAGGCGGCACGGATCACTCGACGCATCACTTTTGCGTTACGGGTTTTTGGAAGGGAAGAGACAAAATGGATCTTTGAAGGCATAAGAGGTTTGCCCATGTCGTGAGCTACCAGTTCTTTCAAATCTAACTGGAGCGCGGGCATCTTGCCCGCGCTCCCGGATAAAACACAAAACGCAACCATGGCCGTTCCTTTCATTTCGTCCGGGACACCGATGACTGCTGCCTCGGTAACGAGTGGGTGGGCGACAAGCAGGCTTTCAACCTCAGCGGGGCCGACGCGTTTGCCGGCAATTTTTAGTGTGTCGTCCGAACGGCCGAGGATAAACCAATGGCCGTCCTTGTCCCGCATTGCCCAGTCGCCGTGAACCCAGATGTTCTTGAACCTGCTCCAGTAGGTCTCCAGATATCGTTCCCGTTCCTGCCAGAATCCTCGAGCCATCCCGATCCAGGGTTGCTTGATGACAAGTTCACCGACTTTGCCCGCGCCGACGGAGTTGCCTTTATCGTCCAGAATGTCGACGTCCATTCCGGGGCACGGAGCAGGGAACGAACACGGCTTTTGCGGCAGCAGCAAGTTGCCCATCAGAATGCCGCCCGAGATCTCGGTGCCGCCGCTGTAGTTGATGATCGGCAATTTCGAGTCGCCGACTTTTTCGAATAGCCACCACCACGGCGCCGGATTCCAAGGCTCGCCGGTCGATGCGAAAATACGCAGATGTGACAGATCGTGGCGTTCGTACGGGGCAGGACCGCCCGCGTGAGCGGGCGGCAGGGCCGCTGCGGTCGAAGTTGCTTCTGTGGGCTCGACAAGTTCGCTCACAGCGTTCATGCCCCCCGCTGACGCAGGGGGTTCGGCCTCGCGCGACGCGAGCGATCTTACAAGCGTGGGCGAAATGCCTAACACCTCGACCTTGTGTTTCGCACAAAGCTCCCACATCCGGTCAGGGGTCGGGTAATCGGGTGCGCCGTCGTAAATGCAGATCGTCGCGCCGTTTATCAACGCCCCGTAGATCAGCCACGGCCCCATCATCCAGCCGATGTCGGTGTACCAAGAGATCCGCGTGCCCTTCCCAACATCCGTCCCAAACGCCATATCTTGCGCCGCCTTGATAGGAAAACTCGCGTGCGTATGAGCAATGCCCTTTGGCTTGCCTGTCGTGCCGGAGGTGTAGAGGATAATGAGCGGGTCTTCGGCGGAGGTTGGCTCAAGTGGCTTTGTTTTTGGACTCTCACCCCAGGTAACTAGGTCGTCGAATTCCATAAAGCGTTCATCTTTAGTTCTACTCGGAAGATGGTCGATTGAATTTCCCCGAGTTGCGACGAAGACTTTTAGAATCGTTGGAGATGCATTTACGGCTTTAACAGCGACATCGAAAGCGTTAAAAAATTTTCCTCGACGTGAAAATCCGTCGCATGTAAATAAACCTTTCGCTCCTACAGCGTTCAATCGACTCGCAATTGCGTCAATGCCGTAGCCGGAAAAAAGGGGAACAGCAATCGCACCTATCCTATTAATAGCAAGCAAAGCTATCACCGTTTCTACAATCATGGGTAAATGAATTCCGATGGCATCGGCCTTACCGAAACCTAAAGCTTTTAGTCCACGAGCTGCTAACTCAACTTCTCGAAGTAGCACTCCATAACTTGTCTCAGATGTTTGACCATTTTCACCTTCCCAAATAACCGCTGGCTGGTCTTTCATTTCGTCCGTCTGCCAGCGGTCGAGACACATTTCGGTGATGTTGAGGCCGGCGTGGGCGGGGAACCCTGTCGCTATCGCTCCCGGTTCTGACTCGGCGTCTCCGCGGCTCTGCGGTGAATCAGCCGTTGCGAACCACGTTGGGAATTCGATGCCGTTCGACGTGTCCAGCAGTTTTTCGTAGGGCGGGTCGAATTTTATATCGAGAAACTTTATGACTTCCTCGGTAAAACGCTCGACATTCTCTATCGAGAACGCATAAAGCTCATCCCAAGTCGAGACGCCGACCTGCCGCACAAATTCTGTAAGTTGCGCGCGTTCGATGACTTCGGGCGTTGGCGTCCAGGCGATTGGTTGATCTTCCAGCAGGTTTGCGTCGTTCATAAGAAATTAGCCACAGATTAACACAAAAGAATATAGCCACGAATTACACGAATAACACGAATAACACGAATTAAAAGATATTTTTACTCGCGCCATTCGTTTAATTCGTGGCAAAATATTCCTGATGAGTGATCAGTCCGCAGCTATTCAGCTTCCAAATAACCTTCTTGCGGGGAAAACGGCTATTGTCACCGGCGCGTCGCGGGGCGTTGGTAGGGCGACGGCCTTGCGGCTTGCGGAGTCCGGGGCGAATGTTGTTGTTAATTATTTGAGCAATGACGCCGAGGCGCTTGAGACGGTCGAGATGTGCCAAAACAAAGGCGTCGGGTCGTTTGAGGTGCGGGCGGATGTATCGGAATTTGCAGGCGCGCAGCAGATCGCAAAGGAGACGATCGAGAGATTTGGCCGCATCGATTTGCTCGTCTGCAATGCCGGTGTTTGGGACGGCGCTCCGATCGAGGATATGTCGGAGGAGCTTTGGAACAAGGTCATTAATACAAATCTTAAATCCGCCTGGGCGATGACAAAGGCGTGCGTTCCGGCGATGAAAAAGCAGGCGTCGGCGGCGATCGTGATGGTTTCGTCAACTTCGGGGCAACGTGGCGAGGCAAATTACTCTAATTACTCCGCGTCAAAAGGCGGACAGATCGCTTTCACCAAGGCTTTAGCCAGCGAGCTTTGTCCGAAGATCCGTGTCAACGCCGTCGCTCCCGGCTGGATCGAGACCGCGATGGTGCGGCCCGTTTTTGAGGATAAAGATTACGAGCGAAGCGTGATCGATTCCATCCCGCTCAAACGCATTGCTACGACCGACGACATCGCGCTGTCGATCTGCTTTCTGCTCTCCGACTGGTCGCGACACATCACGGGCGAGATCCTCAATATCAACGGCGGAGCCGTGCTCTGCGGGTAGGATAAGAAATTGCCCGCGAATAACGCTAATGATCGCGAATATAAGAAGTCTTATTCGCGGCTATTCGCGTAATTCGCGGGCAAAGTTTTCTCCGGCTCTTTATTGCGTCTGGGGTTGATTTGCTTTAACTTTACAAGGTAATTGTGAGCGAAACACTCCATCCGACCGTGATGAAATTTGGCGGAACGTCAGTCGGCGATGTCGCGGCTTTTGAGCGTGTTTTTCACGTTGTTTCGACGCAAATTGACAGGCGTCCGGTTGTCGTAGTTTCGGCAATGACAAAAGTCACGGACGCTTTGCTGGCGGCGTTTGAGACGGCGAAAAAAGGTGGTTTTGCGGAGGCGATCGCCTCGCTCGAACTGCATTTTGAACGTCATGCGGATGTTTCGCGACACTTCATCGCGAACGGTCAGCCAAATGCGTTCAACGGTGAATTAGAATTTGCCAGAGATGAACTTTCCGATCTGCTGATGCGGGTTTCCCGTCGCTCGCTGCCGCTCGCGATGCTCAAAGACGCGGTCGTTTCGTACGGCGAGCAGCTTTCGTCACACCTGCTCGCCGAGGTTCTAAAAGCAAAAGGCATTAACGCAAGGCAGGTCGATTCGCGGCGGCTTATCGTGACCGACGACGAATATGGTGCCGCCCAGCCGCTGATCGACGAGACGAACGAGCTTGTCCGGCTTGAGCTCGAACCGCTGATAGCGGCGGGCGAGGTGCCGATAATGGGGGGCTTCATTGCCGCAAATCGCGGCGGCGAAACAACGACATTGGGACGCGGCGGCTCTGATTATTCGGCGGCTTTGGTAGCAGCGTCATTGCGCGCCGAGGAATTGCAAATTTGGACTGACGTGAACGGTGTGATGACCTGTGACCCGCGTATCTGCGCTGAGGCCCGCACGATTCCTGTTCTGTCTTACGAAGAGGCTGCCGAGCTCTCGTATTTTGGTGCGAAAGTTCTACACCCGAAAACGATAAAGCCCGCGGTCGACAGTTCGATTCCTGTTAGGGTTTGCAACACGTTTGAGCCGGACGCTACGGGCACGATGGTTCTCGAAAAATCGCCCGAGTCCGAGAATAGAATCAAATCGATCGCTCACAAAAAGAACATTACGATCCTCAGGATCACCTCAGCTCGAATGCTCGGAAGCTACGGCTTTATGAGCGCTCTCTTTCAGGTTTTTGAGCGATTCCGAACTGTGATTGATGTAATTTCCACGTCGGAAGTCTCCGTAGCACTCACGCTCGACGACACCGCCGAGCTCGAAAAAATAGTCACCGAGCTCAAACGCCTCGGCGATGTCGATGTCGAGCGCGGCTACGCCGTCATCTGCGTCGTCGGCGAAGGACTCCGCGCCAGCACTGGCCTTGCATCGACCGTATTCTCGACCATCCAGGACATCAATGTCTCGCTCATATCGCACGGCGCATCGAGCGTGAATTTGACGTTTGTGGTGAAAGAAGAATTTGTGGAGGATGTGATCAAGAGACTGCATAAGGAGCTTTTCTAATAAATGAAGTGGATTGAAGTCATCACGTTGGCAGCCTCAATTGCAACCACGATTGGAGTTTTTGGGGCCTTTTACCAAATTCGTAAATCTGGTTTGCTATACCGAACCCAATTTGAGGATTCGCTCGCCAGAGAGTACCGCGAACTTATGCAAAATCTACCTGTGAAAGCACTTTTAGGTAAGGCATTAAGCGAGGACGAATTTGCGGATGCTCGCAAATATCTCTTCCACTATTTTAGTCTTACCAACGATCAAATTTTTCTTCGGTCGAAAGGACGGATATGTAAAGA
>JBDSCV010000286.1:0-5396 GCA_039920905.1 Pyrinomonadaceae bacterium | reverse complement strand
GAGAAATTGTTGAAAGAATTTGAATTGGAGGAGGAAGGAGACGCGGTGACACAGGGACGCTAAGACGCGGAGAAAGGCGGAAATACGACCAGTTGGAAGAGTGTGTTTCGAGGTTAACCGCAATCTGCCAATCCAAAATCCGAAATCTAAATCGCAAATCCAAATCGCCCAATGCTTTATTATTTCCTATATCAATTCATCTACCAGCAATACGGGAAAAACGGCGAATCGTATTTTTTTAAGGGGCTCAACGTTATCCAATACATCACTTTTCGAACGGCGATGGCTGCTGTAACCTCGCTTTTGCTATCTCTATTGCTCGGCGGGAAAGTCGTAAGGAAACTGGCCGAACTGAAATTTGGACAAGAGATCCGCGAAGAAGGTCCCGCATCGCATCAGGAAAAACGCGGTACGCCGACGATGGGCGGTGTGTTGATAATCGGTTCGGTGTTTATCTCGTCGATATTGTGGGCAAGGCCCGACAACCTGTATTTATGGATAGCACTCGGTGCGACGACGCTTTTTGCTGCTGTCGGATTTGCCGACGATTGGATAAAGATCGTCAAGAAACGCAGTCTCGGACTGACCGCGAAACAAAAGCTTGCGGGGCAGTTAATAACGGCTCTGCTGGTGTGGGGCGTGCTGTGGGCGTGGGGAAATTATCCCTGGAACCTGAGTATTCCGTTTATCAAAGCAACTGCTTTGGTCGGTGGGATAACTGATGCCGGACCACTTATATACCTTGGCTTTATCATTTTCATTCTCCTTGGTTCGTCTAACGCGGTGAATCTGACAGACGGCCTTGACGGTTTGGCGATCAGCGTGACGTTTATTGCGATGTCGGCTTTGACGGGACTGACCTATATTGCAAGCGACGCACGTTGGGCAGAAAGATTGGACATGACGCATAATCCTGCGGCGGCTGAGTTGACGGTTTTTTGCGGTGCAATGGTTGGAGCGAGCCTGGGATTTCTGTGGTATAACGCTCCGCCCGCCGAGGTATTTATGGGTGATGTCGGGTCGCTTGCCATCGGCGGTGCGCTCGGGACCGTCGCGATCCTGACCAAACAGGAGTTTCTGCTGCCGTTTATCGGAGGCGTCTTTATCCTCGAAGCCGCTTCGGTAATGCTTCAGGTTTCGGTCTTTAAATTGACGAAACGCGACGGACAGCCGGGACGCCGCGTTTTCAAAATGACGCCGCTGCATCATCATTTTGAGATGAGCGGCTGGAAAGAACCGAAGATCGTGTTCCGGTTTGTCATCGTCGCTATATTGTTTGCTTTGTTGAGTTTATCGACGCTCAAGCTGCGATAAACCGCGGAGACGCAGAGACGCCGAGAGTAAGAAATTTTACGGGGATAATGAGGATAAATAGGATTTGTTGAATGTCGTATTTAGAAAATTGTTTTCATCAGCTTTATCTCCGACATCCCTGTTATTCCTATCTTTGTGCCTCTGCGTCGCTGCGGTAAAAATATTGTGAATATTGAAGATAGAAAAGCTTTAGTACTCGGTGCGGGGAAATCCGGCGTGGAATCGGCGAAGTTTCTTGCGACTCGAGGAGCCGTGGTCGCTCTGCATGACAAAAAGGATGTCGAAAGCTGGCCGGATGCGGCGAGATCTTTAAAAATTTCACATAACGTCGGGCTTATTTCCGGTGATCTGCCGTCATGGCTGCTCGATCAGATCGATCTGGTCGTGATCTCGCCTGGTGTGCCGATCAACACAATTCCCGCACGCTACGTGGACCGAAAAGACGGTGAGGTTATCGGCGAGGTCGAGCTTGCATACCGGTTTTTGAAAGGACGCATCGTCGGCATTACGGGTTCGAACGGCAAAACGACGACGACTGCCCTGATCGGCGAATTGTTGAAAAACGCCGGTATCAAGACACAGGTCGGCGGCAATATTGGGACGCCGCTGCTGAGTTTGACAGGGACGTCAAGCGATGACGGCTGGACGGTTGTGGAGCTTTCGAGCTTTCAGCTTGAGACGATAAAGGATTTCCGTCCGAATGTCGGCATTGGCCTGAATGTCACGCCGAATCATCTCGACCGCTACGATTCGTTTCATGATTATGCCCTCGCCAAGCATCGCATTTTTATGAATCAGGCGGCGGAAGATGTCGCAATACTGAACGCCGATGACGAGATAACGGCGGACTGGGCGAGCGGACTGAACGCCAATGTGGTGATGTTCAGCGTTAAAAAAGAGCTCGATGAAGGGCTGTTCATGCACGGCGACGAGCTTATTTGCAGAGCGAACGGCAAGGAAAAAGTATTGACGACGCGAGACGATATATTTCTTCGCGGTCTGCACAATGTTGAGAACGTGCTCGCCGCATTTGCCGCCGGATTAGCTTGCGGAGCCTCGTCTGAGTCGATGCGTGAGACGGTGAAACAGTTCAAAGGCGTAGAGCATCGCATCGAGTTTGTCGCCGAGATCGACGGTGTAAAATTTTACAACGATTCGAAAGCCACGTCGGTCGATGCGACCTCAAAGGCACTCGAAGCTTTGAGCGGCGGCCAGGGCAAGACGGTTCTCATCCTGGGCGGACGCGGCAAAAATGCCCCGTATGCTCCGTTGATAGATTTGATCGAATCGTCCGTCCGTTCGCTGATACTCGTTGGTGAAGACGCCGATAATATCGAATCGCAATTGACGGGACATGCCGATGTTATTCGATCGGACTCGATCGAAGATGCAGTGGCGAAAGGCTTTAAAGCTGCCGCGTGCGGCGACGCGGTGCTCTTGGCTCCGGCATGTGCGAGCTTTGATATGTTTAAGAGTTTTGAGGAGAGAGGAAGCGTTTTTAAGGCGGCGGTTAGAAAAGTTCAAAGTTCAGAGTTCAAGGTTCAAAATTCAAGTTTGAATTCTGACAACTGACAACTGACAACTGACAAAGAATGGCTCAGGAAAATCGCATAGATTGGCTTATGTTCGGCATAGCTGCCGCTCTCGCCCTTTTTGGGGCGATGATGGTGTATAGCGCGTCGGCGATGTTTGCGTTGAAAGAGACCGAGGGCGTGAGCCAATATACTTATTTTTACAAGCAGATCGGCTTTACGCTTGGCGGGCTGGCGGCGATGTTTATAGTGAGTAGGATCGATTACCATATTTTTCAGAAAACGTGGGCGGTTTATGGTATCGCGGGTATAACGGTGGCTCTGCTGTTGGCGGTGTTTGGATTTTCGGCGATCAACGGAGCAAGGCGATGGATACGGTTTGCGGGATTTTCGTTTCAACCGTCGGAGCTGGCGAAGATCGCTCTGCCGATATTTCTTGCATACTATCTGACCAAAAAAGAAGAGCTGGTCGGTGATCTGCGTCAGGTCGTGCTGCCGTGTCTTTTAGGTCTATGTGTTCTGGGAGGTTTAGTTTTTCTTGAAAAAGATCTGGGAACGACGATCGTCCTTTGTGCGATCTTCGCGGCGGTTTACTTCGCGGCCGGTGCGAGACTTATTCACCTCGGATCCGTTGCAGCGGGAATGGTGGCGATCGGCGTCGGTGCGATATTTTTTGCACCCTGGCGCGTTGCACGGCTGATGGCATTTCTCGATCCGTACAAATACGCTGACGACGAAGGCTATCAGGTCGTCCAGTCGCTATACGCCATCGGCTCCGGCGGTGTGCTCGGCGAGGGCTTTGCAAAAGGGCATCAGAAACTCTTTTATCTGCCGTATCCATACTCGGATTTTATTTTTTCTGTCGTCGGCGAAGAATTGGGACTGGTTGGAACACTGGCGGTGGTAATAGCGTTTGGGCTATTACTTTGGCGGGGGGCACGCGCGGCTGTTCTTGCACCCGACAGGTTTGGCAGTTTGCTTGGGATCGGGATTATTACGGGCATTATCGTGCAGGCCCTATTTAATATCAGCGTTGTGACGTCCATGTTACCGGCGAAGGGAATTCCGCTGCCGTTCATTTCGTATGGCGGTTCGTCAGTGGTTGTAACGCTGCTGGGAGTGGGGATTTTGTTGAATATTTCAAAATTTGCCAATAGCAGATCGGTTAACCCGGAAAAGGTTGAGACAAGGGCATATCGTCGAAGACCTAGAACGGCCTAATATCGAATGAAGGTTTTAATTGCGGCCGGCGGTACCGGCGGACATATCTATCCGGGAATTGCGGTCGCTAAGGAAATACTTCGGCGCGACGCTGATTCTGAGGTTTTGTTTGTCGGCACGGCCCGCGGTTTGGAAAAGAAGATCGTGCCGGACAACGGCTTCCAGCTTTCCTTGATAAATAGCGCAGGGCTAAAGAATGTGGGCTTTGTCGGCAAGGTAAAAGGCTTATCTGTCCTGCCCAAGAGTTTTCTGGAAGCCCGTCGGATAATACGCCAGTTTCGGCCCCATGTTGTTGTCGGGGCAGGCGGATACGTTTCAGGTCCGGTATTGATGATGGCGGCGATCATGGGAGTGCCGACCCTGGTGATGGATTCGAATGCGTTACCTGGATTTACAAATCGGCGGCTCGCCAGATTTGTCGAGAAAGCGGCGTTGACGTTTGACGATGCCGTGCCGCACTTTGGTAAAAAAGGTGTAGTAACTGGAAATCCGGTGCGAAGCGAGTTTTTCGAAATTCGGGCGAAGGAACGAAGTGAGGAATTTCACGTTCTGATCTTTGGCGGTTCGCAAGGGGCGAGGGCGATCAATAATGCAATGACCGACGCTCTCGGTGATCTCGCAGAATATGCCGGGCGGTTGACGGTGACCCATCAGACGGGTGAGTCGGATTTTGAGGCGATAAAAAATGCTTACGCCGGTTCAACATTTGATGACGCGGACGTGCGGCTTTTTATTTCGGATATGTTTGTCGAATTTGCAAAGGCTGATCTGGTTATCTGCCGTGCGGGAGCCACGACATGTGCCGAGCTGGCGGCGGCCGGAAAGGCGGCGATTATGGTGCCGCTGCCCACCGCGGCGGACGATCATCAACGAAAAAATGCCGAGGCGTTTGAACGGGCCGGAGCCGCAAAAATGTTACTTCAGCAGGATCTCCGCAGCGATACATTGGCAAGTGAGATCAAAAAGCTGATAGAGTCGCCCGCGACGATCACCGAGATGGAATCGGCGGCAAAAAGGCTCGGTCGCCCCGATGCGGCGGAAAAAACGGTTGATATAATAGACGAATTGAAACGCAATGTTTAGACACGTAAAAAGAATTCATTTTATCGGCATCGGCGGTATCGGTATGAGCGGTATCGCGGAGGTTTTGTGCAATCTGGGGTTTGTTGTCTCCGGCTCCGACGCCAAAAAATCAAAAAATACCGACCGGCTCGAGACGCTTTTCAATGTTCGTATTGCCGAGGGCCATGCGGCTGAGAATGTTCAGGACGCTCAGGTCGTTGTTTATTCGTCGGCTGTAAAGGAAGACAATCCCGAAGTAGTTCTGGC